>JANYFH010000283.1 GCA_025362705.1 Betaproteobacteria bacterium | reverse complement strand
CGCCTGAAGATTGAAACCCGATCGCTTGATGAACAGGGTACGCCGCCGCTCGCCCGTGGGCGATTCGTCGTTGGCGACATAAAGATGCGCCCACTGCATTCCACCTTCACGTGCCGCGGCGCCGAGCGTCAGCATGGTGACAAATTTGAGCTCATCTTTGCTGCCCTCGAAGGCAATTCTCGATTCCGGAATACCGCGCCACCGCACCGGGAATAACTGGCTTAATTCGCGGCGCAAAAAACTCTGTACCACGCGTTGATGCGACGCTTCGGCTACACGTTTTTCACCGGTATCCCACGCGCGCAAGCCGACGTTGAGCGAGGAATAGATGAGGATCAGCATCACGCCCAGAAGAGTCAAGCCGACCAGCGTTTCAAGCAATGTGAAACCGGCCATATGAACACGCCTGCTGCTGCGGGTAACGATGCGCTGACTCACGTTTTCGGCCCCAGTTTCAAGGTCGAAAGACTCACCATTCTTTCGCGGCGATCATCCGGCGTGAAACTGACGTTGAGTGCAATTTCGTACAGCTGCGTGGACATCAGTTTTTCGTAGTCGATAACCGATTGCTCTTTCGGCGTTGGATCCAGATACGGACGCACCACCAAGCTCCAGGAAAAATCATCGTCGAATTTTCCGGCGGTGGTACTTTCCTTCAGTTCGGCTTCAACGCCAACGCTGGCGAGTTTCGATTCGGCGTACATGGTCGCCTTGGCATAGCGGTCAGCGAGCGTTGCGCCGTTCACACCGCTGGAAAAAATCTGCATCAGCACGCCCATTGCGACGGCGAGCAGCGTGAAGGCGACGAGAATTTCGAGTAGCGAAAAGCCTTCATCGCCACGACGTGAAATTCCAGCACTGGCGCGCCTTTCAGAAGCATTCACCCCTGAATTGCGCGTGGATAGGCGTTCTACGCTTTCAGCCACGGCCATCCCCTGTAGGCTTGTCCTTGATCGTCACGTGCCCCGTGAGCCAATCAACATCGATCTCGAAGCCCCGCTCACCGGCGGCTACCGTGACACGTCCGCCGTTCGAGGAGCCATCCGGGAAAAAGCGAATCATGCCGATTTTGTCCGAGATGAGATCGGCTTCCGACGTGTATAACTTCACGTCGAGCTGGTTGTTAAGCTTGTGCAACTTGGTATCGTTGGGCAGTGTGAATTCGCGGTTTTCCATATTGATCGACAACACCGCTTCGCGCTTGGTGTTGATCGCTGCGTCACGTGCGAGCCTCAGGCCCGTCGCGACGGCGCGTGCGTTCGAGCGCAGTTCCGCACCGGATACGCCACCGAAAATCATCTTCGGCAAAAGCGTATACGACAGCGCAATGATGGTGATCACGACGATGACTTCTAGCAGTGAAAAACCGCGCTGCCGCATGGGGGATGCCTGCAAGTTAACCGGGGATCACTCCCAGGACTTGAGATCCTTGTTCGCGCCCTCGCCGCCCTCTTGACCATCGGCACCGAGCGATACGATTTCGTATGGACGGCCTTCGCTACCGGGAGAACGATAGATCAAATCATTGCGCCACGGGTCTTTCAATTCAGCGTCATTCTTCACGTAAGGCCCGTTCCAGTTCGGCACGCCTGGCGGCGCTTGCAGCAACGCCCGCAAACCTTCCTGCGTGGTTGGGTATTTGCCGGTATCGAGTTTGTAAATATCCAGTGGGCCGGACATTGCGACAATCTTGCTCTTGGCGATCCTCGCCTGCGCCTGATCGAACTTACCGAAAATATTGGTCGCCGCCCAGCCGACAATCACGCCGATGATCGTGATCACGACAATAATTTCGATCAGCGAAAAACCCTGGTTGTGCGTGCGACCGCGATTGCGTTGCCCGGCTAATCTCATTAACTTCATATTGACTCCAGCGAAATTTAAAGCGGTAAATCCATAAGATCAAACAGTGCGACCAGCAGCGACATGATGATGCCGCCGATCAACAGGGCCAGCCCGATAATCATGACCGGCTCGATCAGCGCCAGCGCGCGTTTCACGGCTGCCGCAACTTCGCGGTCGTAAACATCGGCGACCTGAAACAGCATTTCATCGAGCTTCCCGGTTTCCTCGCCGACCGCGATCATTTGGACAGCGAGTTTGGGGAACACGTTCGCCTCGTTCATCGGCTTTGCCATGCCACGACCTTCTTTGAGATCGCGTGCGACAACTTCCACGGCATCACGAAACACGACGTTGCCCATCGTTTCTTTCAAGATTGAAAGCCCTGCCAACAGGGGAACACCGTTTTGCAATAGCGTGGCCAATGACCGCGCGAATCTCGCCATTTCCACTTTGGTGACAAGCTTGCCCATGATCGGCCAGCGCAGAAATCTGACATCCCATTTTGCGCGCGACACGGGGTCGCCGAGCGATCGAATGAGCCGCCAGATCACCAATGCCACACCGGCAAACATGATGGGCCAATAAGCGCGCATGAAGATGCCCACGGTGAGCACTACATTGGTTGCAAACGGCAACGCCTTGCCCGACTGCTCAAAAATCTGCCTGAATTGCGGCACCACGAAGATCACCAGAATGAGTACCGATGCGACTGCGACGACAAACAGAATCGCCGGGTAAATCAGGGCCGAGACCACGTTGTCGCGCAATGTCTTGCTGCGCTCCATGTGGTCGGCTAGGCGCATGAGCACATTGCCGAGCGCGCCGCCGACTTCGCCTGCTTTCACCATGTTGACATAAAAACGCGTGAACACATCGCGGTGCGGATCGAGTGCTTTTGATAGTGCCGCGCCACCGCGCACATCGTTGCGAATGGCAACGAGCAATTCCGCGACAGCCGGTTTTTCCGCAAGACCGATGAGGATTTCCATGCTTCGATCCAGCGGCAGGCCGGCTTTCAGCAGCGTGGCGAGTTCGCGCGTGAGAATGCCAAGGTCATCCTGGCTGACGCGCGCAGCAAAAAACAGCGATGGTTTTTTTTCGCCCGGCTGCCGGGCAATCGCCATCGCGCCGCCCGAGGTGACTGCTGTCACTTCGGTGGCGCGGATCGGTATCAATCCCGTCGATTGAAGGTGCGCGATCACGCCCGCGTGGGACGTGCCCTCCATGACACCTTCTTTCATTTCGCCCGCTGACGACACGGCCTTGTATTGAAACATCGGCATCAGGCGTCACTAATCTTCACGCGTGACGCGCAATACTTCTTCGAGCGTCGTCACGCCTTCAACCGCTTTCTTGAGGCCATTTTCATACATGGTCTCCATGCCCTCGGCAATTGCCGCTTCGCGCAATTCCGACGCTGTCGCGTGGCGCATGATGAGGCTGCGCAGGGTGTCGGTCATGGGCAATACTTCGATGATCGACAGGCGCCCGAAATAGCCGGTGTGGCCGCAATGTTCGCAGCCCTTGCCGTGATAAAGCGTCAGCGATTTTGCCTTGGTAAACCGTCGCAACGCCATCTGCTCGACGACCTCTTCAACCGGCTGATACGGCTCTTTGCAATGCGAGCAAAGCACCCGCACCAGGCGCTGCGCTTCGATACCAACGACGGTGGACGTCAGCAGGTAATCTTCAACGCCCATGTCGAGCAAACGATTGATCGTCGCCGCAGCATCGTTGGTATGGATCGTACTCAACACCATGTGGCCGGTGAGCGCAGACTGCATGGCGATCTGTGCGGTTTCGAGATCGCGAATTTCACCAATCATGATGACATCCGGATCCTGCCGCACAATCGAACGCAGCGCATTCGAAAACGTAAGGTCGATTTGCGGTTTCACCTGAATCTGGTTGATGCCGGGCATCTGGTATTCGACCGGGTCTTCGACGGTGAGAATTTTTACGTCCGGTTTGTTCAGCCGGTCCAGCGCCGTATAAAGCGTGGTGGTCTTGCCGCTACCGGTGGGGCCGGTGACAAGCAAAATGCCATAGGGCTGATCGAGAATGGTTGTGAACACTTTCAGGTTCGCGTCGTCGAAACCCAGCGCATGAAAATCCAGCGCCACGCCGCCCTTGTCGAGAATCCGCATGACCACGCTTTCGCCGTGCATGGTCGGCACGGTTGAAACACGCAAATCGATTTCCTTGCCCTGTACGCGCAATTTGATGCGACCATCCTGCGGTAAACGGCGTTCCGCGATATCGAGATTGGCCATGATCTTGATGCGCGAAATCACGGCGGCCGAAAGACGGCGCGGCGGTGATTCCGTTTCGTGCAGCACGCCGTCGATGCGATAGCGAACGATGAGCCGGTTTTCAAAGGGTTCAACGTGAATATCCGAGGCTCTGCGCTCAAGCGCGTGATTGATGATCAGATTCACCAGCCGGATCACCGGTGCTTCGGATGCCAAGTCTTTCAGTTGCTCGATATCGCCAAAATCCTGCTCTTCGTCACGCGTCGAGATGTTATCGACGATTTGTCCCATTGAGGATTTGCCGCTGCCGTACAGGCGCTCGTAGACCACATCAAAATCAGCGCCCGCGAGCAATTTGGGGATGACGCGTTTACGGCTTGCCGCAGCGATTGCCTTGACCGTGAACGTATCCGCAGGATCGGTCATGGCCAGCACCACTTCGGATTCGGTCTCCGACACGGGAATGGCACGGACCTCATTCAGAAAGCGCGATGAAACTGTTTCTTCGAGGATGGGCAACTCAAGGAATTCCGACGCTTCCACTATCGTCCAGCCACGCTGATGCGCCAGCGCGTCGGCGAGGTCGCGACTCGACAACATACCCAGCCGCGACAGGATGGAGCCGAGTTTCTCGGCAACCGCCCCGCTACCGCGTGAGGTCTCCTGCACCTTGAGCGCACGATCGAGATTGGCGTGATCCAGTTTGCCGCGCGAAATGAGAATTTCGCCCAACCGTGCAACGGTGGCATCTGCGGGGGAATCTTGGTGCGGGTCTACTTGCTTAAGCAAAACGATGCCCTTGATTTGTAAACGGAAAAGAGTGCAGCTTCGAGTATATCAGCCGGGTTCTCAGTAGCCCTCGCGGGAACGACAGCTCCGCTGACGGGTACTACAGCTCCGCTGAAACCAAAGTCTAGCATTGGTGGGCACCTTCAGCCATTTTCGGCCTGAAAGGCGCACCAATATTAGAGTTTTACCGAATTTAGCTCAGCCGCACAGCCTGCCAGTTGTTGCTGCCAGTCTGGGACACGCAGGTTCATCGCTAATTCAATTTTTTGATTCGACAGTACCGAAAATGCGGGTCTTTTCGCGGGTGTGGGGAAATCTGCGGTCGCAATTGGCGCTACACGTTTCACGATGCGGCAGGGGTCAGCAATCGCTGCAAAAATCGCCTCGGCGAATCCGTGCCATGAAGTGCGGCCGCCAGCCGAGAGGTGATAAATGCCGGCGGCGATTTTCAGACTTCCATCTTCGACAACTGCGGCGCGCGTAATGTCTGCAAGCGTTTGCACCCAGGTCGGTGAACCGATCTGGTCGTTGACGACGCGCAATTGTTCACGCTCGCGTGCCAGGCGCAACATCGTCAGCAGAAAATTTTGCCGCCGCGCGGCGTACACCCAACTGGTGCGAAAAACCAGAAAGCGATCAGCAACGTCGCACACCGCCCGCTCGCCAGCCAGTTTTGTTTTGCCGTAAACATTCTGCGGCGCAGTTACGTCTTCCTCGACGTACGGCGTTGTAGCGTCGCCCGAAAAAACGTAGTCCGTTGAATAGTGGACAAGCGCCGCGCCGAGGCGGTTGGCTTCCTCGCTGAGCACCTTTGGGGCGATCCCGTTGATTTGCATCGCAAGTTCCGGCTCCTGCTCTGCGCGATCCACTGCCGTATAGGCAGCCGCATTCAAAATCAGTGTCGGTTTGACCTCGTGACAGCAGCGGCGGATTGCATCGGGATCAGCCAAATTCAGTGCGTCATGGTCGAATGCGAATACATCGCCTGCCGTCGCGAAGGCGCGCTCCAGTGCCCAGCCAAGCTGTCCGTTCCTGCCGGTGATGAGTATGCGTGGCGCTGGTGGTGGCCGTGACGACATCAGGCAAATACTTCCGCCATGGCCAGCGTTGGCGCTTCGGCGTCGCTGCGCTTGAGTTGCGGCGTGTCGCCGACACCTGCAAGCGGCCAGTCGATTCCCAGCGCGGGATCATTCCAAAGCAGGCTGCGTTCAAACGCCGGCGCGTAGTAATCAGTGGTCTTGTAGAGAAATTCGGCATGGTCGGATGTCACCAAAAAACCATGCGCAAAACCAACCGGTACCCAGAGCATGCGTTTGTTCTCGGCCGACAGCAGAACGCCAACGTGCTTGCCGAAGGTCGGCGAACTCCTGCGAATATCGACCACCACGTCGTACACCTCACCAACCACGGTGCGCACCAGTTTTCCCTGCGCGTGCTGAATCTGGTAGTGCAAACCGCGCAATACGCCCTTGATCGATTTGGAGTGATTGTCCTGCACGAAATTTATGTCAACGCCGGCTTTTTCACGAAAGGTGCGGGCATTGAAGCTTTCGCAGAAAAAGCCGCGCTCATCACCAAACACATTTGGCTCAATAATTTTTACGTCGGCAATTGCAGTGGGGATAACGTTCATTTCTTGTTTTCAGGGTTTGGAATAATTTGCTGGCGATGCGGCATGCGATACAAACACTTGTCATTTCGACCAGGTACTTGATACGCGGTCGACATGACAGTGGTAATGCGCGGCGATGAAGCGAGTGTCAAACTCCATATTTGGCGCGGTTTCCCGGCCATTTTCAGCCTGCAGGCCGCATCCAATAAC
>JANYFH010000282.1 GCA_025362705.1 Betaproteobacteria bacterium | reverse complement strand
AATACCAATGGCGATCGGCAAATCGAAACGGCCGCTTTCTTTGGGCAAATCGGCTGGCGCCAGATTGACAGTGATGCGCCGCGCCGGAAATTCAAAGCGTGCATTGAGCAATGCCGCGCGTACCCTGTCCTTGCTTTCCTTCACTTCGGCTTCAGGCAGACCAACGATGGTGAAGTTCGGCAAACCATTGGCCAGATGTACTTCCACCGTGACCAGCGGCGCTTCCATGCCGGTGAGCGCGCGGGAATAAAGAACGGCGAGTGACATCTAATCCTGCCGTTCTTGTTCCAGGTGCGCGATCTTGATTTCGAGCTCGGCCAGTTTTGCGCGCGCTCTTTCCAGCAACGCGACCTGCACCTCGTATTCCTCGCGCGTCACCAAACCCTGCCTGGCGAGTTGGGAGATGAAGTGCTGGCGCGCGTTTTTTTCGATCTCGCTCAAGGGTGAATTCTTGATCGCTGAATCGAGTTTGGCCGCTAATTGATTGAGCGCGTCGAGCGCAGGGCTTAGCACATCTTTCGCAGAACCAGGCGCGTCTTTCGCAGAAAAGTCTTTGGTCACGTGGATTCTTGAAGTCGGCAACGCAGTGCGCGTTATGAACCCGCATTCTAACCGAGGCGCTTCTTTAACGATTTCGATTCCGTCCGCGCCAAGAAGGTGCGCGTCGCGATAGTGACGCATTGATTCGGTGCGCCCCATTATCGGGCCACCGTAATTGATTTAAAAATCAGTTGGTTACCGCACGCAAAACAGTGGCATGCAACCTGCTAATACACACCGTGAAGCATTTTTCCATCACAACTTCAAGGGTCTCGCAATGAAAAAACTCACCTCGCACCTGATTCCGGCAACACTGGCCGGATTGTTATCGCTACCCTTCGCGTCTACGCAGGTATCTGCCCAGACAACACCTCCCGCTGCGCCCGCCGCCGTGCCTGCAGCTGCGCCAGAGCCAACGCCAGAAAATACCCTCGTGCCAAAAGTCTCGCTCTACACCGAATACGAATATCGCGGCATTTCGCAAACCGCAGAAAAACCCGCGGGCCAGTTCAACCTCGACTACACACACACAAGCGGCTTCTACCTAGGCACCTTCATCTCCAATGTCAAATGGTTAAAGGAAGCGGCGAAAGCCAGTGGTTTTTCGACTAATGCGAGTATCGAGTGGGATCTTTTCGGTGGGTACAAGTTCGACATCGCCAAAGATGTGACACTGGACGTCGGTTACCTGCGCTACGAGTACCCATCCAGCAAAGCCTTCAACCCGTCGCCGAACACCGATGAAATCTATATCGGCATCAGCTCAGGCGCATTCAGCGCGAAATACTCGCATTCCACAAGCAATCTGTTCGGCTTCACAAATAGCAAGAATTCCTCATTCACCGAACTTAACTGGAGTCAGGAAGTGTTGCCAAAACTCACGGCCAACGCGCAAATCGCCCATCAGACCGTCAAGAATAATGGTGACTCGAGCTATACCGTCTACAAACTTGGTGCGACTTACGACTTTGGGGACGGCTGGGCGGCGGGTGGCTATGCAAAAAACACCAATGCCAAAGAAGCGTTTTATACCGTCAATGGCAAGGATCTAAGCAAGGCGCGTCTGGTCGCATTCGTATCTAAATCGTTCTAAGGGGAGCAATCAACATGAAACTGGTCACAGCCATCATCAAGCCCTTCAAGCTTGACGAAGTGCGTGAGGCACTGTCCGCCATCGGCGTGCAGGGCATCACCGTCACGGAAGTCAAAGGCTTTGGGCGTCAAAAAGGTCACACCGAGTTGTATCGCGGTGCCGAATACGTTGTCGATTTTCTGCCGAAAGTAAAAATCGAGGCGGCGATCAAAGACGAACTGGTCGAGCAAGTCATTGAAGCAATCGAAAAATCCGCGAACACCGGCAAAATTGGCGACGGCAAGATTTTTGTCTTCAGTCTCGAGCAGGTCGTTCGCATTCGCACCGGTGAAACCGGCGCGGACGCACTCTAAGCCAAGGGGCCCATAAAATGAAAAAATTATTTATTTCACTTGCGCTTGCGAGCAGCCTGTTTTTGACCGGCGCTGTTCAGGCGCAAGACAAGAAAGCTGATCCGGCACCGGCAGCAGCAACACCTGCTGCGGCTTCCGCCACGGCAACGGCATCTGCAGTTACGCCAGCGGCAACGACCGCAGCAGCCCCTGCTGCCGCGACTCCTGTCGCGCCTGCCGCAGCAACACCTGCTCCACCAGTACCTAACAAGGGCGACGTTGCGTGGATGCTGGTTTCCACCGCACTCGTGTTGCTGATGAGCGTCCCCGCGTTGGCATTGTTCTACGGGGGCCTGGTACGGTCCAAAAACATGCTGTCGGTGTTGATGCAGGTATTCGTCACCTTTTCGCTGATTACAGTGCTATGGGTGGTCTACGGATACAGCTTTGCATTCACCGAAGGCAACGCTTTTTTCGGCGGAACTGATCGAATATTATTCAAAGGTATTGCTGATGTGGCCAAGGGCGAATTTGCGATGGCGGCGACCTTCAGCAAAGGCGTCGTCATTCCGGAAATGCTGTACGCAGCTTTCCAATGCACGTTTGCTGCGATCACTTGCTGCCTGATCCTGGGTTCGGTTGCAGAGCGCATGAAATTTTCTGCTGTGCTGCTGTTCATGGCGCTGTGGTTCACGTTCGCTTATCTGCCGATGGCACACATGGTCTGGTTCTGGATGGGTCCCGATGCCTACACGGTCGGCATGGATGCCAAAGCCGTGGACGTAATCAACGCCAAGGCCGGTTACCTCTGGCAGTTGGGCGCGCTCGATTTCGCGGGCGGTACAGTGGTGCACATCAATGCTGGTGTGGCAGGTTTGGTTGCCGCGTATTTCCTCGGCAAACGCATCGGCTTCGGCAAAGAAGCGCTGACACCGCATAGCCTGACAATGACCATGATCGGTGCCTCGTTGTTGTGGTTCGGCTGGTTCGGTTTCAATGCCGGCTCCGCACTCGAAGCGGGCAATTCAGCAGTACTCGCATTCATGAACACCTTTCTCGCGACTGCCTGTGCTGTGCTGTCATGGACGCTGGCTGAGTGGGTACTCAAAGGCAAACCTTCCATGCTTGGTGCCGCATCTGGTGCCGTAGCCGGTCTGGTTGCCATTACACCTGCGGCAGGCAATGTGGGTATCCCCGGTGCTTTCGTGATCGGCATCGCCTCTGGTGTTGTTTGCCTGTGGGGCGTGACGGGTCTGAAGCGCATGCTGAAAGTCGATGATTCACTTGATGTGTTTGGCGTACACGCCGTTGGCGGTATTCTCGGCGCTTTGCTCACCGGCGTATTCGTCTCCCCTGACTTGGGCGGCCCCGGCTTTGTGACTGACTGGGTCAAGGGAACAAGTGGCTTCACATCAATTGGCGAACAACTGCTGATTCAAGCTAAAGCCGTCGGCGTTGCGGTGGTCTGGTCTGGCGTAGTTGCCGCAGCAGCACTGTTCATCGTGAAAATGGTGGTCGGTCTGCGTGTTCCGGAAGATGAGGAACGCGAGGGTCTGGACATCACTTCACACGGCGAGACTGCATATAGCTAAGACCCACGCTGCTTTAGTGGAAAAGGGGCATCTTCGGGTGCCCCTTTTTTTGGCCTCGATACCCAATTCGGAGCCATTACAAGTTGAAAAAACCGCTTGCGCCCGCATGTCTGATTTACCCTTTGTTTTGCTCAATCGTGTGGCCAAGGCTATACTGACCAACCCTCAAATGAAAATATTTTTGTGATGAATCAACGAGATCGCCATTTGCCAATCGCCGCGTCAACTTCTGTCGGCATGAAGGATGTTCAAGGCATGTCCGATGGACGAGAGATCGCCATCAACCGCGTGGGCATCAAGGCGCTGCGTCACCCGATTCGGGTGTTGGGTAGTGACGGCGAGGTCAAGCACACCGTCGCGACTTTCGACATGACCGTGCACCTGGCGCACGATGTCAAAGGCACGCATATGTCGCGGTTCGTGGAAGTTCTCGAAAGCAACAAAGACGCGTTTTCGGTACCCGCTTTTGGCGCGCTGCTTACACGCATGGTCGAGCGCCTCGAAGTTTCCGAAGGACGCATTCAGGTCGCTTTCCCGTATTTCATCGAAAAATCAGCACCTGTTTCCGGCGTGAAGTCGCTGCTTGACGTTGAGGTACTGCTGACCGGCGAAATCAAGGGTGACATCACCAATGTCATCACCAAAGTGACTGTCCCTGTTACCAGCCTTTGCCCGTGCTCGAAGGAAATTTCAGCCTACGGCGCACACAACCAGCGTTCGCACATCAGTATCTCGGTGCGCAGTGCGGTACCGATTACGATTGAAGACGTCGTGCGTATCGCAGAAGATCAGGCGTCCGCCGAGCTCTATGGCATCCTCAAACGGCCGGATGAAAAATTTGTTACCGAGCGTGCCTACGATAACCCGAAGTTCGTTGAAGATCTGGTACGCGATGTCGCTGCAGCTTTAAACGAGGACGAGCGCGTCGAAGCCTATGTGGTCGAATCTGAAAATTTCGAATCGATTCACAATCATTCCGCCTATGCGGTGATCGAGCGCGACAAGCGCGCCGACAAATAAGTCCGCGCTAGCGCTTGTGCGCTGCAGTTTCCGGCAAGAACATTTCCAATAAGTCGTTCAAGAAAAGCTGGCCTTTTGCGGTTGGCTGGATGTGTTTAACGTCGCGCGCAATCAAGCCGCGCGCTTCCGCATCATCGAGCTGCCTGCTGATTGCAGTGATCGGCAGCCCGGTCCGTTCGGTAAAAAGTGATGCCGCAAAACCGTTTGTCAATCGCAGTGCGTTGAGCATGAATTCGAACGGCAACTCGGCACGCGAAACCGTTTTTTCTTCCTGAATCGCGGCCCCCACGGCGGCGTTGTCCATGAACGTGTTGGGTTGTTTGAAACGCGCTTCGCGCGTGACGCGATCAGCAAATGAAATTTTGCCGTGCGCTCCCGCGCCAATGCCCAGGTAATCGCCAAAACGCCAGTAGTTGAGGTTGTGCCGACACTCCTGCCCCAACTTGGCGTACGCCGAAGTTTCATAGTGGCCGTAGCCCGCATCGACCAGTTTCTGCGTAATCATTTCCTGCATGTCGGCCGCAGTCTCGTCGTCCGGCAATTTCGGCGGAAAGCGATGGAACAGCGTATTTGCTTCCAGCGTGAGATGGTAGACCGATAAGTGATTGGTGCCGAATGACAGCGCAGTGTCGATGTCCCGCTTGCATTCTACGAGCGTTTGATTTGCTTCGGTACCAGGCAACGCGAACATCACATCGAGATTGATGTTGTCGAAATTGGCCTGCGCAATCTCGATCGCACGTTGTGCTTCACCGCTATTGTGGATGCGCCCCAGTGCCTGCAGATGTTTGTCGTTAAAGCTTTGAATGCCGATGGACAAACGATTCACACCAGCATCGCGGTAGCCGCGAAATTTCTCAGCCTCAAAGGTACCAGGGTTTGCTTCCAGCGTAATTTCGGCCTCGACATCGAGCGTTACGCGGGCGCGAACGGCGGCGAGAATTTCATCGATTGCGTTTGCAGAAAATAAGCTCGGCGTGCCGCCGCCGAAGAAGACCGAATAAACGCGGCGGCCCCAAATTTTTGGCAGTGAATGATCCAGATCCGAAATGAGCGCGTCGATATAGCGGCGTTCGGGTGCGGCGCCCTTAGCTTCGTGACTGTTGAAATCGCAGTAGGGGCATTTGCGCACGCACCACGGAATATGGATGTAGAGCGACAGCGGCGGCAGCGTTGAGAACAACGTCCCGTTTTCGGCAACAGGCCCAAACCCCAGCATTGGCGAGGTGTTTGGCATGGTCACGCCGTGGTGCTGCGCAACATGGCGGTAAGCATTTGCATCGCCTTGCCGCGATGGCTGATGCGGTTCTTGATCTCGGCCGAAAGCTCTGCGGCAGTACACGCGTATTCCTGCAGATAGAAATACGGGTCGTAACCAAACCCGCCATTGCCGCGCGGCGGCGCAACAATTTCGCCGTGCCATTCGCCGGTCGCAATCAACGGATGCGGGTCATCGACCTGTGTCACAAACACCAGCGCGCAATAATAAAACGCGCGATGATCCCTATGCACTTTCAGTGCCGCCACGAGTTTCTCATTGTTGCGTTCATCGTTTGCCGGTTCACCTGCGTATCGCGCCGAGCGCACACCCGGCGCACCTTCAAGCGCGATTGCGCAAATACCCGAATCATCTGCCAACGCGGGCAAACCGGTTGCGCGCGACGCGTGGCGTGCCTTGACCAGCGCGTTTTCAACAAAGGTGATGTGCGGCTCCGCAGCCTCGGTCACACCCAGCTGCGCCTGCGGGATAGCCTCAAAATCAAACGGCGCGAGAAGCGCTGAAAACTCACGCAACTTTCCCGCGTTGCCGGAGGCGATGACGACTTTTTTCATGGCGCCATTATCGCGTGTCTTGCCGACAAATTTGGGCGAAAACCGGCATTGCGGTAAAATCAGCGGCTCTGGCATCGTCCTTTTGCGCCACTCACGCCATTCCAAACCCACAACCCGCTTGCAGGAAAGACAACATGACCATCCGCGTCGCCATCAATGGCTACGGCCGCATCGGCCGCAACGTTCTTCGTGCCCACTATGAAGGCCACAAAAAACATGACATCCAGATCGTCGCAATCAACGATCTGGGACCGGTCGAGACCAACGCCCATCTGACGCGCTACGATACCGCGCACGGCAAGTTTCCCGGTACGGTTGCGGTCGATGGCGATTCGCTAATCGTTGCCAATGGTGGCGCAGGCGACAAGATCAAGGTGTTTGCGCAACGCGACCCGGCGCAGCTGCCGTGGGGTGACCTGGGCGTGGACGTGGTGCTCGAATGCACGGGCTTCTTTACGACCAAGGAAAAGGCGTCGGCACATCTGAAGGGTGGCGCGAAGAAAGTCGTCATCTCGGCTCCCGGTGGCAAAGATGTCGATGCAACCATCGTCTACGGCGTAAACCATGGCGTGCTCACCCAGGCGATGACGGTTATCTCAAATGCGTCTTGCACCACCAACTGTCTTGCGCCGCTGGTGAAGCCATTGCACGACAAAATCGGTGTGGTCAATGGCTTGATGACCACCGTACACGCATACACCAACGATCAGGTGCTCACTGACGTGATGCACGAGGATCTCCGTCGCGCACGCTCGGCAACCATGAGCATGATTCCCGCCAAAACCGGCGCGGCGGCGGCTGTTGGTCTGGTGTTACCGGAACTCAACGGCAAGCTCGATGGCTTTGCGATTCGCGTACCAACGATCAATGTGTCTATCGTCGATCTCTCGTTCGTCGCCGCACGCGACACCACGGTTGATGAAGTGAACGCCATCATGAAGGCCGCGTCAGAAACGGCCGCAATGAAAGGCATTCTGGCTTATAACACCGGGCCGTTGGTGTCGGTGGATTTCAACCACGATTCACACTCGTCCACATTTGATTCGACGCTCACAAAAGTCTCCGGCCGGCTCGTCAAGGTGACCAGCTGGTATGACAACGAATGGGGCTTCAGCAACCGCATGCTCGATACGACGGTTGCGCTCATGTCAGCGAAGTAATTTTGAGACCCCTAAACGCTTAACAGCGGTATGACCCATAAAGGCGATCCGATGAACAATCCGTTTACGGTACACCCGAATAGCGTGAATGAAACTTACTGGCAGCACTTCGCGTTTGCGCTCCGGTTCGGATTCAAGATGACATTCGGTGGGTTTGCGGCGCTGTTGCACGCGATTTTTCCGTTTCTGTTTATCACCACGGCCGGCAGGCTTTGTGATGAATTGCAGGAGTTGCGGCAAAATTCCCCGGGCAGGAAAAAATTGTCCGAAATCGCTGCTGGTAGGATCCTGCAGGGCTACGATCCGCGTCAACGGGAGAACATATGAAAACCATCAGCGCGATTTTCACTATCTTGTTGGCGGCAACGGCATCCGGCTGCAAGGACTCGGCTGCTCCCAAAGCCGAGGTACGCGTTGAGAGTGCATCGGAAGCAGCCCGAAGTGATAGCCGGTCAAGTGCGGCGCGCCTTGCAGAACAAAAAGCTGCGACCGACGAGGCCTTCGAGAAAAACCGTGCGCGTGAAGAGCGGCAGCGCAACGTCGAGGCGCTGCGCGCCATTAGCACACGCTGGAGCGATGGTTTGAGCGAAATCGGCGGCACTGGCCGCAGTGAAATTGGGGCGGCAATTCAGAAACTGCAACAAATCAAATCCGATGCAGATGCCGTCACTGTTGATGACTGTACTGGCAAGGCACGAACGCCACTCGTCGCTTCGATGGCTGCGGCAATCACGGCCTATGGAATGTTTCAAAAAGAAACTGGTGATGCCAGCGACACCTCAAAACAACAGCTTGAGACGGCTGCAAAATTACTGGCCACCTCACAACAGGAACTGGCTGCCTGCCAACTGGGTTCATAGCCGCCAAGCCGAATCGACCCGCACGAAAGTTTCAAAGAAAATGTTATGGCGTTTATCCGGCTTACCGACCTCAATCTGAAAGGTCAACGCGTCTTCATCCGCGCCGATCTGAACGTGCCGCAGGACGACGCGGGCAACATCACCGACGACACGCGCATTCGAGCCTCACTGCCGGCGATTCAATTCGCGCTGGACAATGGTGCTGCCGTCATGGTGACCTCGCACCTGGGTCGTCCGACTGAAGGTGAATTCAAGCCGGAAGACTCACTTGCGCCCATTGCAAAACGTATGAGCGAACTCTTGGGCCGCAAAGTACCACTGGTGGCGAACTGGGTTGACGGCGTAATAGTGGCTCCGGGTGACTTGGTGTTGCTTGAAAATTGTCGCATCAACAAGGGTGAGAGAAAAAACACTGATGAACTCGCCAAGAAAATGGCCGCCCTGTGTGACGTGTACGTCAACGACGCGTTCGGCACAGCGCACCGCGCCGAAGCCACCACGCACGGCATCGCCAAATACGCGAAGGTCGCCTGTGCGGGACCATTGCTCGCGGCTGAGCTCGACGCGCTCGGTGCCGCACTCAAAACGCCAAAGCGCCCGATGATCGCCATCGTCGCG
>JANYFH010000270.1 GCA_025362705.1 Betaproteobacteria bacterium | reverse complement strand
GATGTGCGCGGTTTTCACGCCGTTTTTTACGGCGTCCAGCGCGCAATCAACTTTCGGCAGCATGCCGCCCGAGATGGTGCCATCTTCAATCAGTTCAGCCACCTTGGCGGCGGTGAGGCCCGTCAGGACACGGCCTTTCTTGTCGAGTACGCCGGCCGTGTTGGTCAACAGCACGAATTTTTCCGCCTGCAATGCAACGGCAATTTTTCCCGCCACGATATCGGCATTGATATTGTAGGCAGTGCCATTTTCGTCAACACCCAGCGGCGCAATCACTGGAATGAAATCTTCGCTGTCGAGCAGATCAATGATCGCAGTGTCGATCCTGACGACTTCGCCGACAAGGCCGATATCAATTTTTTTGCGCTTGTCTTCTTTCGAGGTGATGGTCATTTTGCGGGCATGAATGAAGTTACCATCCTTGCCGGTGAGTCCCACCGCCTTGCCGCCGGCCTTGTTGATAAGCGTCACAATTTCCTGGTTCACCAGGCCGCCCAATACCATCTCGACAACGTCCAGCGTTTCATCATCGGTGACGCGCATGCCCTGGATAAACTGGCCTTGTTTGCCGATTTTTTCCAGTGTGCGATTGATCTGCGGGCCGCCACCGTGAACGACGACCGGATTCATGCCGATCAACTTCAGGAGCGTGATGTCTTCGGCAAAATCTTCCTGCAACGCCACATCGGTCATCGCGTTGCCGCCATATTTGACGACGATGTTTTTATCCCAGAAGCGGCGGATGTAGGGAAGCGCCTCGATCAACACTTCAGCTTTTTGGGCCGCCGTGATGTGTGGATTCAGCAATGCTTCTGCGGTGTTTCGGGCGGATTTCCTGGGCGCGGGCTTGGGTTTCGCAGATTTCACGGCGGCTTTTTTACTCATGGATGTTGCTCCGATAACGTTGAAAACTTGGGTTGAACATATGTCATGGAAAATTCAATTGTGTCAGTACTTACGCCGACTCCGCCTTCGTATCGCGTGACAGCAATCGCTTCAGGGTTTCGCGCGGATCCGCATTGGCGAACAGCACCGCATTTACCGCCTCCGTGATTGGCATTTCGACTGAATGGCGCCTGGCCAACGCTAATGCGGTCTGTGCGGAATTCACGCCTTCGGCGACGTGACCGAGAGACGCGAGTACGGCAACGAGACTTTTGCCTTGCGCAAGTTGCACACCTACGGCGCGGTTGCGTGAAAGCTCACCCGTTGCAGTCAACACCAGATCGCCCAACCCGGTGAGCCCCATAAATGTTTCGGGCTTGCCGCCCATCGCGACGCCGAGCCGAACAATCTCGGCCAGTCCACGCGTGATAAGTGCGGCGCGCGCGTTCAGCCCGAGTTGCATACCATCGCCGATGCCAGCTGCAATCGCCATGACATTTTTCAGCGCACCACCCAGCTCAACGCCGAGCAGATCGTCGGATGAATAAATACGCAGCGCCGAGCCATTGAGTTGCGCAGCCATTTCGCGTGCGAAATCAAGATCATTGGCAGCGAGTGTCAGTGCACATGGCAACCCTTTGGCAACTTCAAACGCAAAACTCGGACCGCTCAGCGCGCCGAATTGAATATTGGGTTTCGTTCCCATCAGTTGTCCGACGGTTTCGTGTGGCAACTTACCGGTAATTTTGTCGAAACCTTTGCAAGCCCAGAGAATCGGCATTGCGGGTGTGTGTTCGTGGATCAATGCAGTGGTTGCGGCCAAGCCCGCCGTGGACGTCGCAATCAAGGCTAAATCGGCGTTCGCGAGCGCGATGGCAAGATCAGTCTCAACAGCAAGGCAGGCCGGGAAGGCGATACCGGGCAAATAACGCGCGTTGGTACGCGCAGTCGAGAGATCGGCCATATGTGAACTGTCGCGCCCCCAAAGTGTCACCGTGTGCTTTTTCGCAAAGGTAATCGCCAGTGCTGAACCCCACGCGCCAGCACCCAGCACAGCAAGTTTCATGCGCCCCAGACTTGAGTGATGCGTACAAATCCGGTCTGGCCATCGCGGTGCCGAACCGGTAGCCAGCCGTCGGCAGTCGCCGCGCCAGTGGGTTCCAGGATTACTGCACGCTGCGCTTCAAATACAGTGGAGGCATTGGCATTCGGCGCTACGCGAATCTCGGCCGAGTTGCTTGAAATCTGAACATAACGTTTTTCACCAATGAACGCGTTTTCCATCCAGCCGATGGAATTTTCCGCGTCGCGTACTTTCGTCCACTTGTCGAGCTTCACCAATACTTCGACCGGGCGAAAGCGCGACAAAATGAAAATTTTGTTTGCTTTCGTGGAGAGGCCGTCATACAGGATTGCGGGTTTTTCGCCTATCGACACAAAAAGTGGCGGCGGAACCGGTGTGATTTGCGCCAGCGCAATAGGCGGCACCAAGCAAAACGCCGCCCACAACGTGACGGCGTTTCGGAAAGTCATGAAATTTTTCATGACGTCATTGTGCATCAAATCAGCCAGACAGGCTGCTAGTGCGTCACCACTGGTGCCACAACAGGCGCTGCGACGGCCTGTTGGGAATCGTGCTGCTTCTGTGCCTGATAGAGCGCTTCGAAATTGACGGGATTCAGCAATACCGGCGGGAACCCGGCGCGTACGATTGCATCCGACACGGTCTCACGAACATATGGATACAAGATATTTGGGTTGCTGATGCCGAGGATGGGTTCAAGATCGGCCTCCGGTACATTGCGGATGGCGAAAATGCCGGCCTGATTTGCCTCGACCAGAAACATGGTCTTTTCGCCGATTTTGGCGGTAATGGTCAGCGTCAATTCGGTCTGGAAAACACCTTCATCAACCTTGTTTGAAACATGGTGCAATTGAACATCAACCTGCGGCGCTTCACGCTCGAGGAAAATTTGCGGGGCATTCGGAACTTCGAGCGAGAGATCTTTTACATAGATTTTTTCGATGGAGTAAACAGGTTGCGTGTCTTGCGTTGCTGCGTCAGTCATTTCATTTTCCTCAGTAAGTAATGCGTGTTTCAAAATATCAAGCGCCCAGCAACGGCATGAGTTCACCGGCCTTGTCGAGTGCGGAAAGATCGTCGAAGCCGCCCACATGTCGCTCGCCGATATAAATCTGGGGTACTGTGCGCCGCCCGGTTTTTGCCATCATTTCTTCACGCTGCGCGGGCTCAAGGTCAATGCGAATTTTGTCTATCGCCGTGACTCCTTTGGATTGCAGCAGGCGCTCAGCCATGTGACAGAACGGGCAGGAACCAGTCAGGTAAATGGTAATTTTTGGCATTGCTGCGGGGCCGGCTCTACTTTTCGACGGGCAGGCTGGCCTGTTGCCAGGCACCAAAACCACCCTGTAGTTGGTACACATCGACAAACCCGCGTTGCTTCAACAGGCGCATGGCAGCGCCCCCACGGGTGTTCGCGCCGGACGTGAGGATGACGGGTTTATCCTTGAATTTGGCGATTTCTTCGATGCGTTTGTCGATTTCTGCGAACGGAATATTTTTCGATTTTGGGATGCGCCCAACGCCGAACTCTGTTGTCGCGCGGATGTCCAGAACCAGTGCGTTGCCGCTGTTCATCAATCGCGTGGTTTCAAGCGTGCCGATTTCCCGGGCACCGCCGGTCAACGTCGAAAGCGTCGGCCACAGCAACATGGCACCGCTCGTGATGAAGAGCAGAACCAGCATAATATTTTGTGAAAGAAACTCGGTCATAAATTGGGCAATTAGAAGGTAATTTTCGTCCGCCGTTCGGTTGTCAGCTACGACGACGATTTGGTTGGGCGCGAAAACCTGATATTTTACCTATAAGCTGCGGGAAAGTCGCCGTTTCTGCGGCAATTTCTTCCATTCGGATAAATGATGGCGACCGCGACGAAAACAAGACCCTTTTTGAGATCACCCCAATGAAAAAACTCGTATTGATGCGCCACGGCGAAAGTACCTGGAATCTGGAGAATCGGTTTACCGGTTGGAAGGATGTCGATTTAACTGAAAAAGGCGTCGATGAAGCGCGCCGCGCCGGTCGGCTGCTGAAGGATGTTGGACTCGATTTTGATCTGGCCTACACTTCACTTTTGACGCGGGCAATACGCACGTTGTGGTTGGCGCAAGAAGAACTGGACCGTTGCTGGATACCGGTGGTCAAGCATTGGCGACTCAATGAACGCCATTACGGCGCATTACAGGGTTTGGACAAAGCGGAGACGGCGGCAAAATTCGGTGACGAGCAAGTACTGGTGTGGCGCCGAAGCTACGATGTCCCGCCACCTGCGCTTACACGCGACGACGAGCGCAATCCAGCGCTTGATCCGCGCTACTCGTCGCTGCTGCCCGAGGAGCTGCCACTGACGGAGTGTCTCAAAGATACTGTGGAGCGCGTAGTTCCATATTGGCAAATGGAAATTGCGCCACAGGTGCGGGCCGGCAAACGGGTCATTGTCGCGGCACACGGCAATAGCCTGCGCGCGCTGATCAAGCATCTTGATCATATTTCTGATGAGGCGATTGTTGGTCTCAATATTCCGACTGCAGTGCCGCTGGTTTACGAATTGACCGATGACTTGAAGCCAATACGAAATTATTACCTGGGTGACCAGAGTGAGATTGCCAAAGCACAAACGGCCGTGGCCAATCAGGGTAAGGCCAGGGTTTAGATCATAGTGATACGAAGCTTGGGTTGGTCTGTTGTACTCCTGCTTGCGCTTTGGAGTGGCGCGAGTGGCGCAGACAAAAAAACTGAACTCAATCAACTTCGCGATCGTATCGAGAATCTACAGCGCGACCTAGCCAAGAGCGAGGAGTCGCGCAGCGAAATCGCCGATGCGCTCCGAACCTCGGAGAAAGCCATTAGCGAGGTCAATCGGGGCTTGGTCTCTTTGGGCAGGGAGCAAGGCCAAATATCGCAAAGTCTGGCGGACATGAAGCGAAAAATAGATGCTGGTCGAGCCGACGTGGCACGTCAGCAGAGTTTGCTCGACCGCATGATCCGTTACCAGTACATGCATGGAAACGCGGATGCGTTACGACTGATGCTGAATGGTCAGGACGTCGCCGACGTTGAGCGCCAGATTCATTACTTTGGCTATGTTTCAAAAGCCCGGGCAGCAGTGATTACCGGATTGAAAGAGAGCCTGGCCACACTTGCTACACTTGAAGCCAGCGCACGTACCAAACTGGAGGAGCTGGCCGCAAATGCAGACGCGCAAAAAAAAGCACGCGCCACCCTGCAAGGCGAGCGTGTGGCCAGGCAGAAAGTATTCACCAAAATCAAGACCGACATTACCAGGAATCGCCGTGAAATAGGTCGCCTAAAGCGCGACGAGGATCGTCTCACCAAGTTGATCGACCAATTGGCCAAAGCGCTGGCGAAAGACCGTGAAGATCGCAAAGAACGCCGCGCAGATCGCATCCAGCAAAAGGGGCAATCCGTAGATACTGAGGCAGACGATTCATTCGTCGGGCGCGCCTTTCAGACATTGAAAGGCAAATTGAAATTACCGACGCGTGGGGAACTTCAGGGTCGCTTTGGCGCCCAAAGGGAAGATGGCGGCGTGACCTGGAAAGGCTTGTTTATTCGCGCCGATGCCGGGCAGACGGTAAAAGCTGTTGCCGACGGTCGGGTGGTCTATGCGGACTGGCTGCGCGGCTTTGGAAATTTGCTGATCGTTGACCATGGCGGCGGTTACATGAGCCTCTATGGCAACAATGAAAGCCTGTTGAAACAGGTGGGTGAAAGAGCGCTAAGCGGCGAAACCGTCGCGTCGGTCGGATCATCGGGCGGCGCGTTGGAATCGGGTGTATATTTTGAATTGCGCCATGAGGGCAAGCCGTTCGACCCAATGAAATGGGTGGGGCGCTAGCAGTCGGCTAGACACGAATTTGAACAAGCTGATATTTGATATGAGGATGGCATGAGCGACGCTCCAAAGGACCCTGCGGTTAACACCCTGAGCAACAAGATGAAAGCGGCCGGATTGGTCGGGATCGGCGCTGTTGCCGGCGTGATGCTGAGCCTCAATTTCTCCGCAGTCGCCGAGCGGCAAAGTACGATGCTCAATCTGCCGATTGAAGAAGTGCGCATGCTCTCCGAAGTGTTCGGTCGCATCAAGAGCGACTACGTAGAAGATGTGGATGACAAGCGGCTGATCAAAGAAGCGATTAACGGCATGCTGACGGGGCTCGACCCGCATTCGGCGTTCCTCGACGCTGATGCGTTCAAGGAAATGCAGACCACCACCACTGGCAAGTTTGGCGGCCTGGGTATCGAGGTCGGCGCTGAGGACGGTTTTGTCAGGGTTATTTCACCAATTGACGATACGCCGGCCTTTCGTGCCGGCATCAAGGCGGGTGATTTCATCATTAAAGTCGATGAAACCAGTTTGCGCGGTATTTCGCTTACCGAAGCGGTAAAACGCATGCGCGGCGAGGCAGGCACTGAGGCGAAGCTCACCATTTTGCGGCGCGGCGAAGCCAAGGAATTGGTGTTCAATGTTAAACGTGCGATTATCGAAATCCAGAGTGTCAGGTCACGTTTGATTGAGCCCGGTTATGCGGTCATCAGGCTGACTCAATTTGAAGAGAACACTGGCGAAAAAATGACGCGCGCAATCAACGAGGCCTACAAGCAAAATGGCGGTGCGCTGAAGGGATTGGTGCTTGATTTACGCAATGATCCAGGTGGTTTGTTAAATGCGTCGGTCGCGGTATCGGCGGCTTTTCTTCCCAAGGATGCGCTCGTGGTTTATACCGACGGCCGTGTAGAGGATGCCAAGATGCGTCTGCTTGCACGCAAGGAAAACTATTTGCGTAACCCCAGCCGCGAAGACTATCTGGCCAAGCTGCCACCGTCGATCAAGGATGTGCCAATGGTAGTGTTGGTCAACAACGGCACGGCATCGGCTTCTGAAATCGTCGCAGGTGCGCTGCAAGACCACAAACGCGCGATCATCATGGGCACGCAAACGTTCGGCAAGGGGTCGGTGCAGACGATCCTGCCACTGGGTAACAATAGCGCCATCAAGCTGACCACCGCACGCTACTACACGCCGAATGGCCGTTCCATTCAAGCCAAGGGCATTGCGCCAGACGTTACCGTCGACGACGGCTCGCAAAGATTAGCGATGCGCGAAGCTGATCTGGACCGGCATCTGGTCGGTGAGGATGAAAAGAAAGCTGCCGAAATATTGAAGGCTAAACTTGACGCAACGCCCGACGCTTCAGCGTTGCCGCCGGAGAAGAAAGACAAAGACGGCAAGATCAAGGGTTCGGCGACGAGCGGCTTGCCTGGCAAGGATGGAAAAGCTGCCGGCGTAACGGTGGCAAGTATCGCAATCCCGGATAGCAAAGCAGACGAGAAGCAATTCGAATACAAGCCACTCAACGGCGTTGATGGAATCCCGGTCGATTTTGTTCTGCAACAGGCGATGAACCAGTTGAAGGGGCTGCCAGTTGCAGCCAATCCCCGTGCATTGCTTACGAGCGTCAGCAATGGCGTGACGCCGTTAAATTCCAAGCTGGACAAAGTCGAAAAAACGGAGAAGACCGACAAAGCCGCGCACTAGTCGCGCGCGTATCTCTTACCCACCGCCATTCGCGGGCATTGTCGGCTAAAGCCATCATGGATGATGAAGCACTGCTGCGCTACAGCCGACATATCCTTCTGAACGAGTTTGGGCTCGAAGCACAGCAGCGTTTGGCGCAATCGCATGCGCTGGTCGTTGGGGCAGGTGGATTGGGTTCGGCGGCGTTGATGTATCTCGCGTCGGCAGGGATTGGGCGCATATCCATTGCGGACGGCGACAGAGTCGATCTTACAAACTTGCAGCGCCAGGTCGTGCATCGCGAAGATACCGTCGGAATGAACAAGGCTCTGTCTGCAAAGCGCCAGTTAAGCGCGATCAACTCGACCATCACTATCGATGCGATTCAGGAAAGGTTATCCGGGAAACCGCTGGATGTGGCGGTCCGGAATGCCGATGTCATTCTCGACTGCTCGGATAACTTCGTCACTCGCCATGCCATTAATCGTGCATGCGTTCAACACAAAAAAGCATTGGTTTCCGGTGCTGGCGTGCGTTTCGACGGACAGATCACGAGTTTCGATTTGCGACGCAGCGACAGCCCGTGCTATCACTGCTTGTTTCCGGATCAACCGGATGCCGAAGAAGAACGTTGTGCTGTCATGGGGGTGTTCGCACCCTTGGTGGGAATTATCGGTGCCATGCAGGCGGCGGAAGCAATTCGATTGCTATCTGCTATTGGCGAACCGCTCATCGGACGCATGCTGATGCTTGATGGTAGATCACTCAACTGGCAGACCGTCAGGTTTCGCCGCGATCCACATTGTGCGGTCTGTGCCGCACGCGAAGAAAACATGGTAACGGAGAAGCAATATGAAACGACTATCTAGGAATTGCTTATGTGCCGTGTCGGTGGCGTGGTTAGCATTGTCGGCCAGCGCACAGGAGCTTTGGAAGTACACCGACAAGAGCGGCAAAGTGACGTACTCCGACAAAGCGCCAACGAATGGTGAAAAAGCCGAACGGGTCAACGCGGATACGACAGGAACGGTGATCCCGGCGGCCAAAAATTTGTTTGAGGGCAAACCGCAAGGCAGCGCGGCGATCAATTTGCGAGCGTCTGAACGTGAAGCCGAGCGAGATGGCTATAGCAAGAAAATGGAAGCAGCGCGCGATGAATTGGAGCGGGCTAAAAAAGCGCTCGAGGCCGGACAAGAGCCCACACAGGACGAGCGCCAGATCGTAGTCGGTCGCGGCAAGGAAGGGCAGCCCACAGGCGTCAATGCTGTGAATCGCAAACCGGAATACTTCGAGCGTATCGCCGGGCTGGAAGCGGCAATCAAGAAGGCGGAAGAGAAAGTTGCGGCCGCTGAAAAAGAATTTCGTGAGAACGCGCCGAAATAACTAGCTCGCGGATATTTCCTCAAGTGCCCATCGTGGCTTGATGTTGAACGATGCGCAGGAATTTTCCAACGGGCTCGGGTTCTCAGCGAGTCGCATCGCTGCTGCGAATGCGATCATCGCGCCGTTGTCCGTACAAAGATCCAACGGCGGGTAATAGGCTTTCTGGCCGCTCTTCGCTGTTGCCTGATTGAGCTTTTGTCGAAGCGACGAATTCGCGCCGACGCCGCCGGCGACCACCAGACGCGTCATGTTGCATGCATTTAACGCAGCCAGAGATTTGGCGACCAGTACCTCGACGATGGATGCCTGAAACGCAGCAGCGATATCCGCTCGTGCTTGATGATCGAATGCGTTGTCCGCTTCCAATTTGCGTTTTAGTACTTGCGCGGCAGTTTTCAAGCCGCTGAAACTGAAGTTCAAGTCACCGCTCGCAATCATGGGCCGCGGCAACTTGAATCGTCCCGACGTTCCTTTCTCTGCGAGCTTGCTCAGTGCGGGCCCGCCCGGATAGCTCAATCCAAGCAACGACGCGGTTTTGTCGAACGCTTCGCCTGCAGCATCATCGACCGTTTCACCCAGAAGCCGATAACTGCCCACGCCTTCGACCGCCATCAATTGTGTATGACCGCCGGACACCAGCAACGCCACAAAAGGGAAATCCGGTCGCGGCTCGGAAAGTAGTGGAGACAGCAAATGGCCTTCCAGATGATGAATGCCGATAACGGGTTTCCCGAGTGCAGTACCCAGTCCGGCGGCCACACTGGTTCCTACCAGAAGCGCCCCACCCAAGCCAGGTCCCTGGGTTACAGCGATGGCGTCAATGTCGTTAAGTGAGCACACGCTCTCTTTTATAACGTCTTCTATCAATGGAATAAGACGGCGAATATGATCGCGTGAAGCGAGCTCTGGTACCACGCCGCCATAAGCAGCATGCATTTCGATTTGGGAGTGCAGGCGGTGTGTCAATTGCCCGTTTGCGCTATCGTAAAGCGCCACGCCGGTTTCGTCGCAAGAGGTTTCGATGCCTAAGATGAGCAAGTGGAACGGAACGTGGGGCTTGGCAAAAGTGCCGTAAGTCGTTATTATATTGGGCTTTCTGCTATTACTCATGGCGGGAAGAAAGTAGTCAGCAATACAACTTCAGACCCTCAATCTGCCGCAACGTGAGATTGGCTGGGCATAACTAGAAAGGTATTTCGAATGTTAGTCCGATTGAAAGAGAACGAACCGTTTGACGTCGCACTGCGCCGCTTCAAACGTGCAATTGAAAAGACCGGGTTGCTCACCGAGCTTCGTGCCCGTGAGTTTTACGAGAAGCCCACTGCTGAACGCAAACGCAAACACGCTGCCGCCGTAAAGCGCCGTTTCAAGCGCCTGCGCAGCCAGATGTTGCCGCCCAAGCTCTATTAAGTTTCAAGTCAGTTAGAATTTATTGAGGCAGGTGACATACGTCGCCTGCCTTTTTTATTTGTGGAGATGAAAATGACGTTGCGTGAAAAAATCAATGAAGATATGAAGGCAGCGATGAAAGCGCGCGAGCCCGAAAAGCTCGGTGCGATTCGCCTGTTGACGGCCGCTCTCAAGCAGAAAGAAGTCGACGAGCGCATTGAGCTCACCGACGATCTCATTTTGGCCATCATCGAAAAAATGCTCAAGCAGCGCAAAGACTCGATTACACAATTTACAGCCGGGAATCGCCTCGATCTGGTCGCGAAGGAAGAATTCGAAGTCGGCGTTTTGTCGGTATATATGCCCCAACAATTGAGCGATGCTGAGGTATTGGAAATTCTCAATGGTGTCATCGCCGAGACCGGTGCCACTTCAGCCAAAGATATGGGCAAGGTCATGAATGCTCTGCGTCCCAATGTGGCAGGGCGCGCCGATATGGGCAAACTCTCCGGTCTCGTTAAAGCCCGGCTATCCCAGTAGCTCTCAACAGTGTATCGTCAGCCAGCGTTTCTCATTGGTTGCAACACTGGCGCAAGGGGATGCGCGTCGTAGTCCTGGATTTCCTGAAACTCGTCCATGGCGAAGTCTGACTCACGTGGAAGGCACAGCATGTTCATGGAACATATTCCACCAAAAATATTTTCCAAATTTCCCGCAAAGTTATTCGGATTGAACATGGGCGGTATGTGCCAATACAGCCTGTAACCCAACGCCGCGATGGCACGAACAAGCGCTGGCGACTTGGCCGCACGGTCATTTTCAACGTACAGGAACGGCCTGTATCTCTCAATAAGGCGTGATGCCCCGGCAATCACTTGTTGCTCCATGCCTTCAGCATCGATTTTGATTAACCGCAGCGTTGAAACAGTTACCAAGTCATCAAGTTTCACTGCGCTTATCCGTTCACCGCTAATCTCCCGATCAATTTCCATCCCGCCATAATTTTGTTCCTCACCATATGAAAATTGCGGAATAAAGAAATGCCCCGCCTCCGCAGCGGCGGCTACCTGATAACAAGAAACATTTCCCAGGTTGTTGAGCGCAATCGTTGCGCAAAGCGCTTGAAACACGATTCTTTGCGCTTCGATCGCGTGAACAAAACCGTTTGGCCCGACGAGTCTTGCGATAGGCAGTGTATGCGTGCCGTAATTGGAACCAACCTCGACAACGGTATCGTTTGCCTGAAGCAGTTGCCGAAAAAGATCTACCTCGTGCTCGGAGAATTCCCCATAGTTCTCAATCGAACGACCAATATACGTGTCGAAGCGGTTGTACATCACGAAGCCGTGGCGACCCTTCGCGACGCGATGATAACCACCAGTATCAAGAAAAAGCTCGGGTGTCATGGCAAGTGGAATCAACTGGCAATTGTCTGCACTTCATTTCTGGATTCGTAGTTCCGCCGACAGTGCGGGTCACCGTTAGCCTGCTTAGTATGCAACCTCTTTGACCACTGTTACGCAATGCGCACTACCGACTGGAATGATCGTAAGAGTCATGTTGCGCAACAAGTCGAACGTAATCGAGCCGAAAGAAGTTGGACCGGATTCCGGCGCGAAAGCTGCCATTTGTAGCCGCACTGTGTCGCAATGTTGGTCGTGATACAGGGTCTGCTCATACATTACGGTGCATCGGCTACCCTTCTCACCACCCGGGGTTATCACAATATTGGTGAGCGCACGGGCATAGCCACCCTGGGGATTGGCTTTGCGTGAATCGATCAGTGCTGAAAACGGTCTGGCATTGACGTTGCTCTCGGCGAGAAACGCACGCAGTGAATAGTCGCTGTCACGAAACAGATTTTGATCAAGTGCTTCTAGTTCGCTCGCACAAACACTGAAACCGCGGGACTTGGCAAATGCCACAAGTCCAATTTTCAGTGGTGGATTTTTCGCGGCAGCAGACCGGACTGGCAGCGGATTGCTTGAAGTCGTTTCGGCTGCGTGGGCGGGATGTGCGCTTATAAATGCCAGTACCATCCCTGCTGCGAATAAACACTTCGTCGTAGATCGAGCGCCGCGCATAATTTCTCTCAGAGGTGAACCCATTGCATAGGTCTATGTTTAACGAGGTTCTTCAGGCATTTTTGCCTGAAGAACCTCGCCGATTCCAGAGCTTATCAATTGCCCCAAGCTCATCTCCAGCTTGCCTTCGCGTCAAACTGAAAACGCTGAGTCCGAAGCGTCTCGTCGCTTGCGCGCGCAAAGGAAAAACGCGCCAAACCGAACGACACTGGTACTGAAATACCCAATCCAGAAGCGCCGGCAGCAACGCTTGAGACGGCGCTATTTTCGGCCCCGTAAAAACGTCCGCGATCAATGAATGCCGAGAGGACGATGGGCGTCTGGCCAATATCGAAAGCATGCCACAAAACCTCTGCCGTACCGCTGGCTTTCCGATCTGCCCCCATGATTGCGCCGCTAGTGTCGGTTGGGCCTAACGAGCCGTACTCATAGCCGCGTACTGAGCCCGTACCACCGCCAAAATAGCGTTTGGTGATTGGGCTAAGGTGACCATCGAGCCCTTTCAAATAGCCTAATGAAAACCCGAAGCCGGCCGAAATTCGCGGCGAAATTTCCCAGAAGGACTCATGGGAAACATCAACCTTGGCATAGCGTATGTTGCCGAGGAACCCGCCCCACTCCGACGCCGCAGAATCATAGTGCCCGACCGGCAATGTAGCGTCGGCTTGGCGTCTGTCGTAAGCCCAATAGGCGAGGAGTGGCACGATGTGACTGGTGCGACCCTCGCGAGCGATGTAATTGGCCAGATACGGTGCAAGGCCGGCCTCTGAGTCAAGACGCAGTGCCTCCGCGCCCCAACCGACGCCAACCAAACCCAGTCCCGTTTGTCGCGCAAACAGATTGCGATAACTGGCCTGTGATGAGCGTAGCGTCTTTTCCGAAGTGATGAATTGTCGAATATCCGCCAGACGCACTTCGTGCGAAACGAGTCCGAAGCCCAGAAAATTCGTGGGGCGTACATACTTGTTGAGAAACTCCTTTCGAAGATTGCCAAAGCGCTGTACGAGCTCGAGTTGGTCGCCGGGGATCAAGAAATGCGTGCGTACCAGCCTGCCGACCAGCGCAGCCTCATTTCCAGGCTCCGTCGATAGTTCAAGCGAAAGCGAAAGAGTCAGTTCCGGGTTTGCGTTATCGGCCTGCGCGGATGGCGCGGTTGGGGGTCGTTGCTCGGGTGCGGATACCGCTTTCGCGTCAAAGGGCAACGCGGTCATTAACGCCAGCGTTGCAATTCGGAGTCGGTGACGGTCAAGCAGCATTCTCATATTGGAAATCATTTGGAAAATAGTGATTCGAGCAGGTCTGCGTGATCTTGCTGAAGTTTGGGATTGTCAGGATTGACGGACCAGAGCAACTCCCGGCTGTCGTCCCGGTAGTGCCGGAAGTTGTCGTCATGCGTTTGCCACGCGCACATCAACGCATCCGCACCGGATTGCACGTCAAAAGAATTGTAGAAATAGCCAACATCTTTTAAGAACTCTGAATTGTGAACCAGCGGATAACCACCATAGAGCGCGTCGTAGTAAAGATAGTTGAGGCCATTTTCCCAATGATGGACTACGACAGTGTCGACGAATTGGCCCAACAGCTCGTATACAGGAAACCTTGTCTCAGCGGTGACGTGGTTGGCCTTTAGCATATCAAGTGAACCAAAGAATTCCGAGAAATGGATGTTGTTTTTGAGATGCAGCGTATTAGCAGCATAAACGTGATTGATCGCTTCAGGAAGTCGACGGAAAAGCGCCTCGCACACGAGTACCGGAAAGTGGAATGTCTTCAAGACATTGACGTTTGGCTCGAAAATTCCTACCGAGCATCCACGCTTCAGACGCTGCTTATAGAAAAAATTATGTTTAATACGGCTGATCCCATGCCGCAGGATCACGGGATCCCAAATCTGGCTGATGCGATGGGTGTTTCTTGATTTGGTGTACTTGGCATATGAATAGTTCGTGTGCCAATGCTGCGGTGTAATCCAGACGGCGTCGAATGTGAACGGCGGCAGTACTTCCGCACGATCCTCAAGACCGCTCGCAATGGCCTCAAGATTCATGACGAAGCTATTGCCGGCCACATATGAAACTAACTTGCCGCCACGTTTCTGGAATGTTTCGACTGCTTCATTCGGGACACGCATTCCCACTTCAATGATTACGTCCAACTGCTCGATTGCGATCGCAAGTGAAAGTTGTTTGAATCCGAATACCTCGCTCGGTTGATGCGCGCGGCTGTCATCTGGCATTGGCACGATAAAGACTTCGTCGACAATACGGACGCGCTGTAACAGCAGCGCAAGAAAGACCAAATTCTGTGTCATGCCATTAGTCCAAAACGATCCAACAACATCGTCTTGCACAGCAACAGCAGAAAGTCCGATTTTGAATCCCATGAGTGGAAGTCGTCGCCGAAAATTAAATGAGCGCGTCTAGCAATTGCTCGTGTGCCGCAATGTTGGAAGGTGCCACCGCGTTTACTCTTTCGAGCAATCGCGCGCAGTTTTGACGGTACTCTGAAAGGTTGCGGTCATGGTCCATCAGCGCACGCAGTAGCGCCTCTGCACCGGAGTCAGCGTCGAAACTTTGGTAGTAGTAGCCGAACTCGGCAATAAATTCCGAGTTATGAACCAGAGGATATGCACCGTAAAGTACATCGTAATAAAGATAATTGAGGCCATTTTCCCAGTGATGCGTGACGACGGCATCGGCATGATGCGCCAGGAAATCTGCCGTTACAAATCGTGGTTCGACGGTGGCGATCTTGTCCTTCACACATTGCAGACGGCCCGCAAAACTGCTGAAATGGGCGTTCTGCATAAACTGTACTGCATTCGTGATGTAGATCGCCTCGAACAATTCCGGTCTCTGCTGGTACGCCGCTTCGCACACGAGCATGGGCATATGGCTGGTCTTCATCACCGTGATATTCGGGTCGAGGATACCGACACGTTTTTTCGCACGACCCTGTTGATAGCCGAATGGTGCACTCAACGCCGGCATTCTGGACGCCAGAAAAAGGGGTTGCCAGATCTGTTGTACCTCAAATACGGGGCATCGGTAAATGGTCTCGCAGTATGACTTGTAGCTTCGGATGTGCTGGGGGGTCATCCAGATCGCATCGTAAAAGTCGCGATCAAAGTAGCGTTCCGCATCGCCACGCGGGGGCTGCGCAATGATGGCCTCCATGGAGATGACGATGCCATTGCCACCCTTGTAGGCAATTATTTTTGTTCCCGCGCGCTTGAGCAACTCCACCGAGGAGGCGTCGAGCGCCGATCCGATCGCAATCACAAAATCCAGCTTCTCTGCGACATCGTGTGTGCGTACGATATCGTTTGCGTTGATGGGAATGCCGGGGGGGATGATCGGCGTATCTCCGTCGCCGTGATTCAACAGATACACGCGTCGGCAATTTGGCGCAGCACGAAACAGGTTATACAGAAACACGACGTTCTGCCGCAGGCCATTCTCGAAGAGCCCCATGTCGCCATTCGCGTGTACCCAGACGGAGATGCCGATGCTGTAGTTTTTCACTTTATGCGCCGGTGCTGTGTTCTGAAGGGCGATATCAAAAAATATATGCGGTGTGCGTTTTGAGGAGCGGCCACCGACGCCAGTGCGATTACTTCGACGCTGCTTTGTCGACGACCACTGCGTTATCCGGCGTTACCGTCGTATTGGGCTGTATCACTGGTGCAGCAGTCGCGACCGTTGCCGTAGCCGCTGTTGTGCCGAGCTTTATCTTGAATCCGATGCCCAAGCGCACCACCGCTGCTCCGCCGCCCGCATAGCTTGCGCCAGCGCTGACGACGACGCCAGACGGCGTCACGTAGGAAATACTGGTCGCGACTGCACCCTGTCCACGGAAACCCGCAACACCGATATCAATGCCCATCTCGCCCGGCGCGCTGCCGCCAACACCAACCGCCCCCATCGCCGCCACGGCAGCAATTCCGCGTCTGCTCTCGCCGCGTAGCTTGTCCACATCACTGGAGAGATTTGACAATCCACTACTAAGCTCCGAGATCGAACCGGCCAATTGCACCAGTGACGATGACACGGTTGTCAGTGAGCTATCCAGCCGCGTGACGGATCCATCCAGTTTGGCAAGCGAGGAATTCACCACTGTCGATTGTTCGGATTGTATGCGGCTTAAAGTTGTGATCGAGGTGCCCAGCGATGAAATCGACGCAGTATTGGTCACAGTCACGGTCGTAAGCGAAGTGCTTACGTTGGTCAGGGTAGCACTGATTCCCATTACGGACGTAGTCAAGCCGCCAAGACTTGTACTCACATTCCCCAAATTGGCGTTGGTAGTTGATAGCGTAGTGCTCAGCGTGCTCACATTCGATGTCGTAGTGCTTAAAGAAGTTGACAGCGCAATAGTCGAAGTGCTGACACCACTCAACGTTGAACTGATGCCGACGACGGACGTACTTACGTTGCCAAGGCTGGCGCTGATCCCCGTTACCGAGTTACTGACACCGCCCAGACTCGTGCTCACGTTTGTCACCGACGAGCTTACATTGATGAGCGTAGTGTTAATAACCACAACGGAGGAACTCAGGTTACCGAGACTGGAACTAAGCCCGATTTGGCTAGTGCTGACGTTCCCAAGGCTGGAACTGATTGCAGTTTGACTAGAACTGACGCTGCCCAAGCTACTACTAATGGCGACCTGACTGGTGCTGATGGCACCGACACTCGTCGAGACGTTGTTCAAGCTGGACGAGACGTTGACGACCGAGGTCTGGGTATTGGATGCAGCAGTCGAGACGATCGACAAATTGGAGTCGGTGGTCGATAGCGAGTTCGACACATTGGTGAGACTGGTCGATACGTTACCCAGACTGCTACTGATCGCCACCTGACTGGTACTGATGGCACCGACACTCGTCGAGACGTTGGTGAGACGAGTGATCGTCGAGACTTGACTGGTGCTGACTGTACCGAGACTGGTCGATACGTTACCCAGACTCGTGGATACGTTACCCACACTGGTGGAGACATTGCCCAAGCTGGTTGAAACGTTACCAACGCTGGTCGAGACGTTGGTGAGTCGAGTGATCGTTGAAACAAGACTGGTGCTGACTGTACCGAGACTGGTCGATACGTTGCCCAGGCTGGTTGTGACATTCGCAAGACTGGTGCGCGTCTGCGTCAACGAAGTGCTGACATTGCCGAGGCTGGTCGATACATTGGCAACGGAAAGGCTTAGAGAGGTCGTCGCACCAACAGCGCCATTTACCGCATTGTTGTAGCAGGCATAGATGCCGGCAATTGTGGGGGCACCGCCACACGCTGCTATCGCCTGCGCACGCGCCTCTCGCAAGGGGATTGTCGCGCCACCAAATGAAATGGCGAGCGAAATCAGCAGTAGGCTAATTTTGCGGTGGCGACCTTTGGCGCGTTGTTGGCTCGCGCGTTTATCCCTCATCCACAGAGGGAAAATACGTTTACCAATCAGGGCATGGGTACGATTCGGCGACATTATTCGTAAAATTATAGTTTTTCAATAACTTAGATACTATATTTAATGTAATGGTTTAATTAATTCTCTCATCTTATCTGAAACCGTTGTTTTTGGGAGTGAATTCGGACACTTTTTTCAAATTGTCACATACGGGTGCGCACCCACTCGCCAGACACAATTGTCACCGCGCGCGCCGCCTTATAATCGGATCATGATTCCGCCGGATTTCATTCAGCAATTGCTCGCCCGCGTCGATATCGTCGATATCATCGACAAGCACGTCAAATTGAAGAAGGCCGGGCAAAATTACTCGGCCTGCTGCCCGTTTCATACCGAAAAATCCCCTTCCTTCTCGGTCTCACCGACCAAGCAGTTTTATCACTGCTTCGGTTGTGGCGTGCATGGCACCGCCATTTCGTTTTTGATGGAATATAACGGCATGGGATTTCGCGATGCCGTGAAGGAACTTGCCGAAGGCGTTGGCATGACACTGCCGGTGGAAGCCAATCGGGAACAGGCAATCGAACGTGCGCAAGCGACCGCCTCACTCACCGAGGTCATGGCGTCGGCGATGAATTTTTATCGGCGCGAACTGAAAAAAACACCCAAGGCAATCGATTATTTCAAAAATCGCGGACTCACCGGGGAGATCGCGGCGAAATTTGGGCTTGGCTATTCGCCGGACGACTGGCAAGGACTGAAGGCTGCGGTTGAGGATTACACCGCTTCGGCGCTCGTGGAATGTGGTCTGGTGATCGACAACGATGAGGGCAAACGTTACGACCGATTTCGTGATCGCGTCATGTTTCCCATCCTCGATCAGCGTGGCAACGTGATCGGATTTGGTGGTCGCGTCATCGGACAAGGCGAACCCAAATATCTCAATTCGCCGGAAACACCTTTGTTTGAGAAAGGCCGCGAATTGTACGGGCTTTTTCACGCGCGACGCGCAATTCGCGATACGCAAACCGCCATCATCGTTGAAGGCTATATGGATGTCGTTGCACTCGCGCAGAGCGGTGTCGAAAATGTGGTGGCGACACTCGGCACGGCGACTACGCCGGTGCACGTCCAAAAATTGCTGCGCATGGCGGACAACCTCGTGTTTTGCTTTGATGGAGACAAAGCGGGGCAGCGTGCCGCCTGGCGCGCGCTTGAGCAATCACTGCCGGTGGTGGTTGATGGCAAGGACGTGCGCTTCCTGTTTCTTCCCCCGGAAGACGACCCGGATACCTTCGTTCGCCGCCTCGGCAAAGAGGCATTTCTGGCGGAACTCAAAGCGGCCAAGCACTTGTCCGCGTTCCTGTTTGATGAGCTTTCCGCACAAGTCGATCTGGCCAACGAGGAAGGCCGCACGCGCTTGCTGATGCTGGCCAAACCGTTGCTCACACAAATTACCGCGCCAGCACTGAGCCTGATGTTGCAGCGAAAACTTGCCGACATTGTCGGTTTGGGAGTGGTCGAAATTCAGCGACTGATTCCCGTGGCGGCAGGGAGTACCGCATCTTCCAGCAATCCGGGCGCTGACGCATCCCCATCCTCACGTGGCAATGACAACGCGTTCGAAAACAAAGGCAGCAACAGGGGAAGCTTCGGCAAATGGAAGCCTCGTGGTCCTGCGCCTGGCGCGCCCGCACCGCGACGCAAAACCGCGCCTGCAGATCACGGTGCGCAGTTGATTGCCCGCATGCTGTTAAAACCAGCACTGGCCGGACGTTTTGACATTTCGGTGGATGAACATGATGTGACTTCCGTTGGTACCGCCTGTCGTGTCGCCGCGTATATACGCGATCACGATTTCGAAGTGAGTCAGGCGCAATTGATTGAACATTTCCGCGGGTCGGACGATGAAGCGGAAATAAGCCGGGCCGCGTTGCAGCCATTGCTCACCGATCTCGATACCAACAAACCTGATTTTGATCTGGATGCAGAGTTTGACGCTGCACTTGCCACCTTGCGTGAGGACGCAATTGCCGAACGAAAGAAGGCCGAGCAGCAGAAGCG
>JANYFH010000259.1 GCA_025362705.1 Betaproteobacteria bacterium | reverse complement strand
GACCGCCATTGTCGCTTGGTGGTCGGCTGGCAACACCGCATTAGCGTCCGGCACGCAAACCGTCACAACGCAGAATGATCGGCGCGCCATCATGCGCGTTATGTTGGTTGTCGCACTGGTCACGCACGGCGTCGCACTTGGTCATTCGCTATTCGGCGGCGAGGGACTCAACATCGGCTTTTCACACGCCGTATCGCTCATCGTCTGGCTGGTGATGCTGGCTTACACGCTGATTGGATTCGACAATCAATTGCTGCGCATCGTCGCGCTTTACCTTGCGCCACTTGCTGCCATCGTTGCAATGTTGCCGATGCTGTTACCCGCGCATCGCATCGTTAATTATGCGGTGTGGGCGTTCAAGCTCCACTTTGTTGTCGCGATTCTCGCCTATTCGCTGTATACCGTTGCTACGTTGCATGCCCTGCTCATGCTGTTTCTGGAAAAGCATCTTCACGAAGGCAGTCTGCCGCCAATGCTGCAGGGGTTGCCGCCGCTGATGCGGCTCGAGAAACTGCTGTTTCAATTGCTGAGCGTCGCTTTTTTGCTGCTTACCGCAACCTTGGTGTCGGGCATATTTTTTTCCGAAGACCTGTTTGGCAAACCATTTCAGGTCACATATAAAACGGTTTTTGCGGCGCTGTCGTGGGTCATCTTCGGTGGCCTGCTGTTTGGCCAGTTGAAGTTTGGCTGGCGCGGCAAACTGGCGGTGCGCTGGACGCTCATCGGTTTCGTGCTGCTATTGCTGTCCTACGTGGGCAGCAAGTTCGTGTCTGAAATCATTTTGCAGCGCGTATGACTGGCTGCGCAGCAATAAGTCAGCAAACTCCAGAATTGGCGCGCCCCCCAGCGGAAAAACACGCCAAGACCCGCACCAGTGCTAGTGTTTAATCCGTTTATGCACCGACTCACGACATGACCGATGAGATCCCCTTAAGCTGGCTGTTCGCAGCGCTTGCAGCAATGCTGCTGGGCTCGGGTTTTTTCTCGATGTCGGAGACTTGCATGATGTCGCTGAACCGTTACCGGTTGCGGCATTTGATCAAGCAGGGCTCGCGTGGTGCGCGGCTCGCCGGTGCGCTGCTGGCGAAAACCGAAGAACTGCTCGCTTTCATTCTCGCTGGCAATACCGCTATCAATGCAGCGACCACTGTGCTGGTGCTCGAAATATGCAGGCGCCTGTTCGGTGAGGGCGAATACGTGCTGGCGCTTGCAACGACCGCCGCATCGTTGTGCATTCTGATTTTTGCTGAAATCCTGCCGAAAGTTTTTGGCGCGCGTTTTGCCGAACGCATCGCACTTGCGGCGAGTTACGTTCTCTACCCGCTTGTAAACTTTGTTATCACGAAGATTGTCATGTGGATCATCAACGCGATGGTCAGGGTCATTCTCAAGGTACTCGGAATCAAGCCGGTCGTTGAGGGCGCGCATCAATTATCGATGGAGGAAATGCGCACACTCGTATTGGAAGGCGGACAGTTCATCCCGAAAAAACATCAGAACATCATGGCGAATTTGTTCGATCTGGAGAACATGACGGTCGATGACACGATGACACCGCGTTCCCTGATCGAAGGCGTGGATGTACAGGACAGTATCGAGGACGTGCGCAATACGCTCGCCACGGCGCATCACACGCGGCTGATTGTGTACGACGACGATCTATCCAACGTGGTTGGCATCGTGCATATGCGCAAAGTGCTGAACGCGTCGCGCAAAGAGCCGCTGTCGATGGACACCCTGAAAGAAATTTGCCGCGAACCCTACTTTGTACCGGAGGGCACCGGGTTGCTGGCACAACTGACGCAATTCCAGGAAAACCAGCGGCGCATGGCGCTGGTGGTGGATGAGTATGGCGAAATAAAAGGCCTGGTGACGTTGCAGGATATTCTCGAAGAAATTGTCGGCGAATTTACCAGTCAATCGCCGATGAATACCGGGCTCTATCGCAAACAGGACGATGGTAGCGTGATGGTTGAAGGCTCATGCCCGTTGCGTGTACTTAACCGGAAACTTGGTTATCAGTTTCCGCTGGACGGGCCGAAAACCATCAACGGGCTCTTGCTTGAACTGCTGGAGGATATTCCTGAGCCCGGTGTGACAGTGAAAATTGCCGATGTAGCGATCGAGATCATGCAGGTGCAGGACAAAATGGTGAAAGTGGTGCGATTGCCACCCCGTCAATGACCCGACCTCTCGCAATAGTTATGGCTTTGGTGCCGTCGCTGTCTTGAGTAGGTTTTCCCATTCGATAACTGGGATGCGAGCGACTGGCTCGGTATTGCCCTTGCCATCTGGCTGGTAGACGACAATTTCTGATTCTTGCATCGAACCCATGATGCGTTCCTCGGTTTTTGGGCTGCCGTGGGTGTGCGAGACGAGCACGCGATTGGTTCCCTTGAGCGGTTGCTCTGTCAATTGCCTGAAGCGGGCCACATT
>JANYFH010000244.1 GCA_025362705.1 Betaproteobacteria bacterium | reverse complement strand
GAACAATGTGCCGAGCCCGAACGGTTTGGTCTTGAGTAATGACGAGAATTTCCTGTTCCTGGCGGTGACGCGTGACAACGCGATATGGCGCGTGCCCCTGGTTGAGGGCGGCGTTTCAAAAGTCGGCAAGTTCATTCAACTCTCAGGCGGAACCGGACCGGACGGCCTCACTATCGATGAGGACGGTAATCTGTATGTAGCGCACCAGGGCTTCGGCTGCGTGTGGCAGTTCGATAAACGCGGTGAGCCGAAATATCGTATCGATTCCTCGCGCGGCGACTGGACGACCAATGTGGCGATTCATCCTGAGCGACCGAACGAGTTATTCATCACGGAATCGCAGACGGGGACGGTGCTGAAAGTAACGCTGCCGTTGTACTGAAATACTAGCATTGGTGAGGCTCTCAGGCCATAAATGCTCTGAAGTCATCGCCGATACTGGTGTTTGTGCATTTTTTGCTATGAAATATCTATGACAAAAAAACCTACGCTCCCTGAAGGCGCATTCGATAATTTCCGTAACGAAATGAGCTACGGAGATTATCTGGGGCTCGATCAACTGCTCGCTGCGCAACAGCCGCGCTCAAAAGAACACAACGAGCTGCTCTTCATCATCCAGCATCAAACCACCGAACTCTGGATGAAGCTGATGCTGCATGAATTGCTCGCCGCACGCGAACAAATCCGTTCAGGCGATCTGCCCCCCGCATTCAAAATGCTCGCACGCGTCTCGCGCATCATGAACAACCTCATTCAGGCGTGGGACATTCTGTCGACGCTCACGCCAACCGAATATTCATCGTTCCGCGATAGCCTCGGAAAATCTTCCGGCTTCCAATCTCACCAATACCGCGCACTGGAATTCATGTTCGGCAACAAGAATGCGGCGCTGTTGAAACCGTTTGAACATCGCACCGAAATCCACGCGATGCTGTTCGATTTGCTCAATTCACCTTCGCTGTACGACGAGGCGAACCGGCTGCTGGCCAGGCGCGGATTTGTTCTGGATGCCATCGCAACTGATCGCGATTGGTCGCTCGCCTATGTGGAGAATGCATCGACCATGGCCGCGTGGCGCGAAGTGTACGCAAATCCAAAACAGCATTGGGATTTATACGAACTAGCTGAAAAGCTGGTGGACCTCGAAGATTATTTTCGACAGTGGCGGCATCGGCATGTGACGACCGTGCAGCGCGTGATTGGATTCAAGCGTGGTACGGGAGGCACGGCTGGTGTCGGTTATTTGCGGTCGATGCTGGAGGTGCGTCTGTTTCCGGAGCTTTGGGATTTGCGGACTGCACTGTAGATGTGCTTGATCGCATTCGCATGGAACGCGCACCCTGAATACAAATTAATCGTTGCCGCCAACCGCGACGAGTGGCACGACCGCTCCGCCGCGCCTGCCGCATGGTGGCATGATCATCCGCAAATTCTCGCTGGCCGCGATCTGAAGGCGGGCGGCACCTGGATGGGCGTGACGCGAAGCGGTCGATTCGCGGCGGTGACTAATTTTCGTGATCCGGGCGACAGGAAATCGACGGCGCGTTCGCGCGGTGAACTGGTGACGGCATTTCTGCTTGGCGATGAAACATCGGTGGCTTTTTTGACGGCGACGAAAAATGTTGCGCATGAATACAACGGTTTCAATCTCATTGCGGGGGATGGAACTTCACTCGCCTGTTTCGGCAGCGTTGATGGCGCAATTGAAATTCTTGAGCCCGGTGTTTATGCGCTGAGCAACCACACGCTCAATGAACCTTGGCCGAAAGTGACAATGGCAAAGTCGGCTCTGGGCGCGGCTCTTCAGGAAAAAATGCCTGAAGATGCCCGCCAAATGGCGATCTTCGCTATATTGTCGGATGACACGGTCGCACCTGATGATGCGTTGCCAAATACTGGTGTGGGCATCGAATGGGAACGAGTGTTATCGCCGGCGTTGATCGTTACCGAGAAATATGGCACGCGCGCGTCAACGATTTTGTCGGTGACCAATCGTGGCGATATATCGTTTGAGGAGCACACTCGCACGACTGATGGTGCCGTCAGCAGCGGCGCAAAATTCAAATTTAATCTGCGACAAAGCTAACCTGAAAGCTTCCTGCCCGAACCCACCGCCGCACGCCCCAGACGATCATTGACGGCTTCCCATGCAGCCGTCGTCGGCGGTGCTTCCACCAGAATGACCGTCGTCTGCGCAGCATCAAGTGTGCGCAGGTGTGCGTACATGTCTCGGGCAAACGCGACAGGATCGCGATCTGCGGTGATCCATACCAGTGGTCGCACTTTTTTCACACCCACGCCCGGTGGTGATGGCGCCGCACCATGCGGTGCTGCAAAAGCGAGTACGGCAACACGTTTCCCCTCAACGAGTCGCTGGTCGACTTCTTCCTGAAGCATTTTGTGCTTCATTAATTTCAGCGGTGTCATCGGCGCATAGTGCGCAGCGAGGCTGCCTGAAACGCGTGGCGTATCGGTAGGCGGCGACGTTGAATTGGGCGCATCATTAATATTGAGTGGCATTTCGCCGATGACTTTTGCGATCATCTCCGGCGTGATTGCACCGGGCCGCAGCAACACGGGATGTTTCAGCGATCTCATGCGCGACAGATCCAGTATTGTCGATTCGATGCCGACTTCGCATGGGCCACCGTCGAGAATCAGCAGGTCACTACCGAATTCGCTGCGAACATGCGCTGCGGTGGTCGGCGAGACATGGCCGAATTTGTTGGCCGAAGGCGCTGCGATAATGCCGCTGCCAGTTTTCGCGAATTCAAGCAGTAGTTGTTGCGCCAGGGGATGTGCGGGGCAGCGCAGGCCAACCGTTTCCTGTCCGCCGGTAACGGCCTTGGGAATGCGCGTAGACTTTTTCAAAATCAGCGTGAGCGGCCCGGGCCAGAATGCGTCGGTGAGTTTTTTCGCAATGCGTGGAATTTCCGTCGCCCAGGTTTCCAGCTTCACGCCTCTCGGCACATGAACGATCAGGGGGTGATTTGCGGGGCGACCCTTGGCTGCAAATATTTTCGCTACGGCGGTTTCATTGGCCGCGTCCGCACCCAGGCCATAGACGGTCTCGGTCGGCAGCGCGACCAGATCGCCATTCTTCAGAAACTCGACTGCTTCTGCGATCTCTTTGGATGGTACGGCTTTGGGCATGCCGCTATTTTGCCCGAAGAGCTGGCTGATAAAATGACGGCATGCCTGAACTCACAAAAAATCCCTTCAATCCCTTCCGCATTTCGGTTGCACCCATGATGGACTGGACGGATCGACACTGCCGCACTTTTCATCGGCTGCTCACCAAACACACGCGGCTTTACACTGAGATGGTGACGACTGGGGCC
>JANYFH010000243.1 GCA_025362705.1 Betaproteobacteria bacterium | reverse complement strand
AATAACCACGACGCGTATGCATCGAGACTGTCGGGCGATTCGGTGAAAGTATGCAGCTTGAGCCAGCCCTTGATGCCGAAAGCACCGGCAACTCGCGCCATGACAACGACATCATCCATTTTGCTCACGTCGCGCGGCCTGGTTAGCTGCTGACTGCCGCGCAGTTTTAAACTGCGGCAGCGACTTTTTTGCCGTGCTTCTTGACGAGCCGCATCACGGTATCAGAAGCCTGCGCGCCTTTACCCTGCCAATATGTGAGGCGATCCATGGCAATACGGACAGCTTCTTCGCCTTCTTTGGCCAGCGGGTTGTAAAAACCCACGCGCTCGACAAAGCGACCATCACGCGGATTGCGTGAGTCAGCAACGACGATATTATAGAAAGGACGATTTCTCGCGCCACCGCGCGACAAGCGAATTACGACCATTTGTTTCTCCTGTTTGGCCTTGAGCCGGTTGAACAATCCGTTGACAACGGATAACGGGCCGGTTGAGAACCGGTAACTGATCCCTGCCGAAGCAGGAAAGCCTTGAATTATAAGCGGAAATGGCTTCACTGTGCAAGGCCAACCCGCTTCGTCGTGTCCGGTTTGCTGAACTTGCTTTGAATGCCAACAATCAAGCATTGACGCGGATTTCCGGGGTATTTCAGCCTGAAAAGTCCGTGGATATTGGAGTCTTACAAAAATATCGTCTCCTTTGTTCCGTGGATGAAATTTCACCGGGACAATAATTAATCCCTATATAACTCCTGATACGCTCACTGCCTTGAGAATTGATATCGGCAATTGACCACATGCTCAGCTATCGCCATGCCTTCCATGCAGGCAACCACGCCGACGTACTGAAACATTTCCTGCTGGTTGAATTGATTCGCTACTTCAGCCAGAAGGAAACGCCGTTCTGGTATATCGATACTCATGCAGGTGCAGGCGTGTACGCACTCGATAGCGGCTATGCAACCAAACTCTCGGAACATATCGACGGCATCGGCCGACTTTGGAGCTGCAAAGACATGCCGGCTCCACTGGCCGAATACGTCAACCTCGTGCGCGAACTCAATCCCGATGGCAAGCTGCGCGCGTACCCTGGTTCGCCGTGGATTGCGCAACGACTTCTCAGGCCGCAGGATCGTTTGCGGCTATTCGAACTGCACAGCAGCGACAGTGCGCTGCTGCTGGATAATTTTCGCGCACTCGGCTCAGCAGTAGAGCGCCGTACCATCGTCGCGCCCACGGACGGCTACGCGGGCTTGAAAGCGGTATTGCCACCGCTGCCGCGTCGCGGCCTGGTGCTGATCGATCCCTCATTTGAAGACAAAAGCGATTACGGCACTGTGCAGGTAGCACTAAAAGACGCGCTGACCCGCTTCGCCACCGGCACTTACATGCTCTGGTATCCGCAGCTATCACGCGCCGATAGCCAGCGACTTCCCGCCATGTTGAAAACGCTGCCCGCAAAAAGCTGGCTGCATGTCTCGCTTTCTGTCAACGCACCGGCTGAGGATGGATTCGGCATGCGTGGCAGTGGGCTGTTTATCCTCAATCCGCCGTGGACGCTGCACAAAACATTGCAGGAAGTGATGCCCTACCTCGTGAAAGTGTTGGGGCGGGATTCGGCAGCCCGGTTTGTGCTGGAGCAGAAGGAGAATTAGGCAGATGTTGTTCGAAATATCCCGCGCCCCAACCGTCCAATCAACTTTTCCGCCAACAAACGCTCTGCCCATCAATTACCTGAAGCACATCCATTATCCCCCGCTGCGCGCGAAAATCATCGACCGCGCGCTTGCAGGGCGGGCATGAACCATAGTCGTCAACGATCACAAATCCACCGCGCGATACCTTGTCGAACAGCGGCACCAGCGCTGTCATCGTGGACTCATACAAATCGCCGTCAAGGCGCAGAATCGAGAGCTTCTCAATCGGCGCACCTGGCAATGAATCCCTGAACCAGCCTTTGAGAAATTGCACTTTGTCATCCAGCAATCCATAGCGCCGAAATAATTGCTGCACGTCTTCCAACGGTACCGCGAGCACTGGCAACACATCGCGGCTGATATCGAAACCTGCATCCTCTGGCCAGGTCGGCGGCGGTACGCCTTCAAAAGAATCGGCGGCCCAGACGGTTCTGTCCGTTATGCCATATGCAAAAAGAATCCCGCGCATGAAAATGCACGCGCCGCCGCGCCAAATGCCGGTCTCGATGAAGTCACCCGGAATATTTTCAATGAGCACTGTTTCGACGCAATGCTGAAGATGATCAAGCCGCTTTTTTCCTATCATCGTGTGCGAGAGCTCGGTGAGATTGCGCAGCTCGTGCGCTTCTCTGGTGGTACCATCAGCCATTTTCTGCAACAGGGTAATCGTGTCGCCGTTCAATTTTGCATCGCGCAGCAATCCCATCACTTCCGGCTTGCTCAGCCCAATATTGAAGTAGTCGTTGAAATTGACAAACTCGCCGTTCAGCCTGTTGATGAACGTATGCAGAATGCGCGCCTCATTCTCGATATAAAGTTCATTGAGAAGCGACGCCTTCAGGAGTTCAATGTACTTGCTGGTGAGTTCGGACTTCATCATTGTTCATTCCTCGAATCATGCATAACGTATTTCTCCACAAATCGCCGATCAATAAAATCTTTCCAGTGCCACACCCAGGCACCCTGCCAGGCAAAATTCCCCCATGATCCAATCGCGTATCTGTTCCCCGCACTGATCAGATACAACGAACGCGTCTGCGGCACATAGCGTTGCAACGCGTCACCACGCAAAGCGCGGCGCAAATTCTCATTCAACGGCGGCCCCGCTGTTACTGCATAGACACCGGATTTCGGCCTTGCATGATTTTCCATCGTCGCGCAATCGCCGGCTGCAAATACATTGGCGTGCGATATCGATTGCAGTCGATCATTGACCAGAATGAAGCCATCTTTGTCCGTCTTCAAACCCGACTCGCGCGGCCAGGTGGCAGCTGAGGCACCGGTGGCGGCGATCACAACATCGGCTTCCACCATCGCGCCCGATACGAGTTGGACACCACCTTGCGTGACACATGCCGCAGCCTGCCCCGCCAACACCGCGATGCCTCGTGCACGCATGATGCGGACAAGGCGCGGGCCGACGCTGCCAGGCAAGGTGTTCGCCGCCGAGATCAGCGTCACGCCGACATTATGGTTGCGGAACCGATGCTGCATCGCCAGCGCAAGTTCAACGCCCGCCGCGCCCGCACCAACGAAGGCGACGCGGGTGCGTTCACCGCTCTGATGCCGTGCCTCGATATCGTCCGCCAGCTTCGCGTACGATTCGATGAAGGATTCGATTGGCCTGATCGGGATCGCGTGTTCCGCCAACCCCGAAACGATGGCGAGATTGGCGACGGGCCCGGTATCGATGGACAGCAAGTCGAAGGGAATTTGCTGTCCGTCGCTGCAATGAATTGTGCTCTGCGCAAAATCGATTGTCGACGCTGATGTTTGATGAAACCGTACGTCGGCACGCGCCGCCAGCGGCGGCAACGGGATCACGCATTGATCAATTTCGTAATGCCCCGCAACCCAGCCGGGCAGCATGCCCGAATATACCTGTCGCGCATAGGGCGAAATCAATGTGACCTCGACGCCATCGAATGGTTGCGGCGCCAACAGCGTGAGTGAACTTAATACATGCACATGCGCATGGCCAGCACCAAGCAGAACGAGTTTTTTCTTCATCGGCTTTTCAACGTCACATCGCCAAACCAGGTCGTGACGCGCTCTCCGGTATTGTCGGTATCGTTGCCAACGGCAACACCAGTTACTGCTGGCGCATCGAAGCCGAATGCGTCGCGAAAATCGGCTGCGACATTGCGCGATTCACCCTGCCATTTATTAACGTTGGCGGCGCCGCTTTGCAGCACGATCATGCGCGCGCGATTAGTGTAGGTGCTCCATTGTGTGTGGCCCGCACGTTGCGTGTTGGTCCACACATAGCAAAGCGCCGCTGTCGGCACATCCACGCCTGCCAGCGCGCGCGCGATGCGTATTTTGCTGCGCTCGACAAATGAAAGCGACGCCAGCGGCACATCGAAAAACACATACACACGAGCGGAGTAGTCATCGCCCGACCTGGCGCTCATATCAGCCTTATCGAGCACGCGGCTTATTTTCCAGCGCCACTCGAGCAAGGTATTCGTACCTCTTGGTGCCGTCAACGGTAATCCGACACTGCCGGCGCTGCTGGACGAATCCACACGCAGCACCGTTTTGTCATCAATGGCAACGAACGAGAATTGATTGATCGCGATCTTGGGAAGACTGATCACGCGAAATTGCGCTGGCAAGGCCTGCCCCGGCGTGAGACTTGAAAACGCAGGTGGCGGCACATCCGCAATGGTCGCCGCGCTGTTGGCGAGAATGCCGGCGAACAAAAGAGCGGCGCGCGTTTTCATGTTGATTCGAACCCCACCGTCGGATCAAGTTCCGCGAGCCGCGCCAGATCTTCGGGACGGTCCACATCCCAACGTGTCGCACCTTCGTGCCAGCGCCAGCCCAGTGCACGGAAGCGCTGACGCTGTGCAGCGAGCACAGTTGCAGTTCCCCAATCGATAGCCTCGAACATGTTTTGATGTGTGCGACGCACGCCGATCAATACGTAACCGCCGTCGTCAGCAGGAACCAAAGTGGCGTCAAAGTTGGCCACTTGCGTGGCGGCATCGCGCACATCGTCAACCGTGATGGAAGGACAATCCGCGCCAACGATGAGTGCGCTCGGCACTGTCAACAAAGCGGTATCGAACGCATGAAGCATGCGCTTCCCCAGATCGCCATCTGATTGCGGTGTGAGCGCAACGCCAAAACGTTGCTGGCATTCGGCAAAAAATGCATGCGCGGTGTCGGGCGCGCAACACAGTTCAACCGGACCGACGGCGGCTGCGGTCAATGTCTGCAAGGCGCGTACCACCATGCGCTGATGCAATCGCGCAGCGGACTCCGCACCTAGAACGGGGATGAGGCGCGTTTTCACGGCGCCAGCCACAGGCGCTTTCGCAAACAGCATGACTCGACACGACTTACTTGTTTCCATAGTACGCACGATGCAGCACAGCAGGATCAGTACCGAGGAAATAAGCAAGACGAATTCGCCACATGAGAAGAATGGTGCGCCACAGTCCGTGCTTTTCCCAACGGCGACCTGAAGTAATGATTTTTTGTTCCAGGCAAATGGGTGCGCCGATTTTTTTCAGCGCTGCGCATATCGCCACATCTTCCATCAGCGGGATGCTGGCGAATCTTCCTGCTGCTTCGAACACATCCGCCGGCATGAACAAACCCTGATCTCCCGTCGCGATACCGGTCAGGCGTGATCGTTGGTTCATGAACCAACTGATCACGCGCAAAAAAAAATGTCGGCCCACGATGCTGACATCGAATCGACCCCACTTGCGGGAAGAAGCTTGCAGCGCGTTGAAAATAATGTGATCGGCATCGACTGGCAGACTTGAATCCGCATGCAGGAACAACAACACATCGCCCGTCGCGACAGCGGCGCCCGCATTCATCTGCGTGGCGCGACCCTTGGCGCTATTGAGTGCGCGGTCGATCAATGGCGCCGCGATTTGTGTCGTCGCATCGGTGCTTCCACCATCGACCAGAATGACTTCAGCGCCGCGTGAGCGCATGGCCTGCAAGGGCGTCAGCGTGGCAACAATAGTGTCGGCTTCGTTGAGCGCAGGAATGACGATGGAGAGCCGCATATGATCATTGTAGCGATGCGCTCAACACAGCAGAAAATGTTATATCTCAAGCACTGGCGCGGGTTTCAAGAGCATTTAAGCCTGAAAACCGCACCAATACTGGTGTTTGGCCACTAATGTTACACAGCCCGGCCCACGAGTACTAATTCGTGCCGTTCAGGTTCCAGTCGTATTCCGGATGTGAAATCGCGGCCTTTTTATCTGCGATGACTTGCTGATCCGCCGGGCTGTCAGCCAGCAATTTTGCATAGCGCGCAAAATAATCCTCGCGGCTCGCGATGGCGGACGTTTTGCCGTCGAAGCCTTTGTAGCCGCTGGCCCAGTCTTCCTTGAACCAGTTGAAAATCATCGAGACTTCAAGCTTGCCGTTTACATAGCGATTGCGTGAACGATCAGACAAAAAGCGCGTGGCCTGCTCCTCAAGCTGTTTGTCGAGCCGGTCGGCCACATAAGCCTCTTCACGCAGCGCCGGGCAGCCGATTGACGCGCAATTCACGGCATAGTGCACGCGAACCTCGTTATAGACGCCGGGCTTGCGCAAGGTGTCATGCTCAATCTTGTTGAGGTAGGAATCCTGGCCAAACAACTTGAAGAATTTGCGCTTCCAGCGGTCATCAAACACACCGCCGATATCCTTGATCGATTTCACCGGATAGTTTTGGAGTATGAGTTCAAGCGTGAAGCCGTTATAGGCATTGATGAGGAAGGCCATTTGCTGCGGCTTTGTCCATGTGTTGAAGTCGGATTCCTTCACGCCTGAGAGCGAATCGAGATAGGTTTTCAATTGCGGCTGATCTTTTTTCAGCTCGGCGTATTTCACCTTGCTCGATTTTCCGCCGTCAATGATAACGACATGTTTTTTCAACAATGTGGTGAGCGCTGCATGCGAATGGTCGAATGTTTGCGCGGAGGTGAGTGATGCGAACAGCATGGCGGTAAAAGCGAGAACGAATTTTTTCATGATTTTTCCTTCCAAAATACATTGTCTTTGCGCAGCGACCCCTCACCCGCCGCGCGGCGGCGGCCTCTCCCGAAGGAGAGGCAAATATCAGTGGTGCGCTACTTCCTTCGGATACGCCGGCGTGTTGTCTGGCGATACAACGAGCGAGATCGCTTTTCCGAGGACAGTGAACAAACTACCCTCCCCTCGCGTCCAATCGTTCATCGCTTTAGCCACCGCCAGTTTACCTACGGTCGCCGTCGAGCGTTTGTAAACGCCCGCCGCGTACTTGTTGGCCTCACCCAGCGTCGGGTAGGTGTGGATGGTGTTGAGAATGCCTTCGAGCCCGAAGCCATGCTTCATCGCGGCAACGAATTCGACCAGCAAATCGCCGGCATGCTCGCCGACAATCGTCGCACCCAGAATCTTGTCCGAACCTTTTTTCGTGATGACTTTCACAAATCCGTGTGGCTCGCCATCGGCAATGGCGCGATCAAGATCATCGATGCCGTACACATGCACATCGTGCGCGATCTTCTGCTCAATCGCTTCCTGCTCATTGATACCAACCCTTGCGACTTCCGGATCGGTAAACGTCGCCCACGGGACCACCGAGTAATCAACCTTGAATTTTTTGAATTTGCCGAACAGCGCGTTCACCGATGCGTACCAGGCCATGTGCGCGGCGGTATGGGTGAACTGGTAAGGGCCTGCCACATCACCACAGGCAAAGATGTTCGGATAAATCGTTTCCAGATATTCGTTTGTCTCGACCACTTTTTTCGCGGGTATTCCGAGTTCTTCCAGCCCGTAGCCGGTGGTGTTGGCGATACGGCCAACCGCGCAGAGAATTTCATCGAATGCGATGCGCTTTTGCTGACCGTCATTTTCAACGATGAGAAATTTCTCGCCGTTTTCAATCACCACCTGCAAGGCTTTGTGATTCACCAGTACATCGACGCCCTCTGCCTCAAATTTGGCTTTGACCATCGCCGAAACTTCGGCATCTTCGCGGATCATGATGCGCGGCAGCATTTCAACCTGCGTGACCTTCGAGCCGAAGCGCGCGAAACATTGCGTGAGTTCAGAGCCAATCGGCCCGCCGCCCAACACCACCAAACGCTTTGGCAGTACGCGGATGTTCCATACGTTGTCGGAGGTCAATGGCTTGCACTCGGCGAGACCTGGAATCGGCGGAACGAATGGTCGCGCACCTGCTGCGATGACGATATTTTTTGTCGTGAGCTTTTGTTTGGTGCCGTTGTCGAGTGTGATTTCCACTTCCCACGGCGAGAGAATTTTGGCGCTTCCCTTCACGCAATCCACGCCCAGGCTCGAATAGCGCGCGATGGAGTCGTGCGGCTCGATATCGGCGATGATTTTTTGCACACGCTCCATCACGTCGGCGAAATCCCATTGGGCGCTGGCCGAACTGATGCCGAATTCCCTGGCGCGCGAAATATGGTTCAGCAATTTGGCGGAACGAATCAACGCCTTGGAAGGAACGCAACCGGTGTTAAGACAGTCGCCGCCCATCTGATGACGCTCCACCAGCGTGACTTTTGCTTTCACGGCCGCAGCGATGTAGCTCGTGACCAGGCCAGCCGATCCACCGCCGATAACGACGACGTTACGATCAAAGTGTGCGGGCTTTTTGTCGGCCCATTTGGCATAAACCTTGCGCCCCTTGATGCTATCGATGATCTTTTTGGCGATGATCGGAAAAATACCCAGCAGTACAAATGCGCCTATCAATCCGGGCGACAGGATGCCTTTGAGCGAAGTAATTTTGGCAAGCTCGGTACCCGCATTCACGAATACGATCGTGCCGAGAAACATGCCGGTCTGGCTGACCCAGAAAAACGTCCATGCCTTCATCGTGGTGAGGCCCATGACGACGTTGATCATGAAAAATGGAAACGCCGGGACCAGCCGCAACGTGAACAGATAAAAGCCGCCTTCTTTTTCCACGCCCGCGTTGAACGCTTTCAGTTTGTCGCCGAACTTTGCCTGTATCGAATCGCGCAACAGGAAGCGCGCCACCAAAAATGCCAACGTGGCACCGATGGAAGACGCAAACGAAACAATAACGACACCCCACAACAGGCCAAAAATGGCGCCGGCGACCAGAGTCATGATCGCGGCACCTGGTAGCGAGAGTGCGGTAACGACAACGTAAATGGCAAAAAATATCAGGCCGGTCTGAAGCGGATTGGCTCGATAGTAGCCTTCGATCACGCCCTGCTGTTCTTTGAAATAGTCGAGGCTGAAATATTTGCCCAAATCGAAAATGAAGAAAGCCGCGATCAATGCCGCGATGACAACGAATAAAAATAATTTGCTCTTGTTCATGTTGCTCCCTGAATGTAATGCCGATACGAAAACACGCGCTATCTGGATGCGCGCTTTTGTTTCGGCCTGGGTTTTGGTTTGGTTTTGTTAAGCGGCGTCATCTCGCTGCCACTATCAAGAAATTGCGCGCGCAGATCGACCGTCTGGCGTTTGCCGACGTCATCGAAATGCCGCTCCATCCAAACGCCAGCCGCGTCACGGCCGCGGTCGCGCAGTGTTTGCAGGAACGACCAATCGGTACAAAGTTTCGATGCCGCTGACAAATCCGACAGCGCATCGTCCGCGCGCAGCGAATGCAGCAGCACGTATTTCAGTTGATCGCGAAATTCTTCTTTCAGCCAGCCCTCACCGATCAGCTTTTGCACAAACGCGACGGCACGAAACTCTTTGATCAGAGCAGAATTGAAGCTGATTTCATTCACGCGATCTTCAATATCGTGCGGCGTCGTTGGCGTGCCCTGCCGAACGATCGGGTTAATGTGGATGATCAGCACGTCGCGCGCATCGGTGCGATAGAACAGTGGAAACAAGGCGGGATTGCCCATATAGCCGCCATCCCAATAGGTATGGCCATCGATCTCGACAGCTTGATACAAAAATGGCAGGCAGGCAGACGCCATCACCACATCAACCGTAATTTCATGGTTGTGAAATACCCGCACACTGCCGGTCTGCACATTGGTTGCCGATAAAAAAAGTTTCTGTTTTTCATGCCGGTTAAGCGCTTCAAAATCGATCTGTTCATTGAGAATGTCTTTGAGCGGATTGAAATTTGTTGGGTTGAGCTGGTAGGGTGAGAATGCATTCGTCATGGCCTTGAAAGCCTGAAAATTAAAGCTGTCGTCACTGTTCCAGTGGTCCCCCTTGAGTCGGTCCCAGGGCATCGACCTTACAAGCGAATAACGCTGACCGGCATCGGAAACCGCTTGCCAGAATGTCTCCAGTGCGGCGCGTGCACCATCGCGTCCGCCTTTGCGGAGCCCGTCCACCAGCACGACCGCGTTCATCGAGCCGGCACTGGTGCCGGAGATGCCTTCAAATGCCAGGCGGCCGTCTTCAAGCATGTAATCGAGTACACCCCATGCAAACGCGCCGTGGGCACCACCACCCTGCAAGGCAAGATTGATGGTCTTGGTTTTGGTAGCCGTAGAACGGGATGGGGTTGGCGTGGATTTGCGGGGCATGTGGCCTCCTGAGTGATCAAGAAAACAGCGGCGGGAAAGAATGAAAGGTACCCCGACACTGTGACGACGGCAAGTTAATTCGCCGTTTTGATCGTCAAGGCTAGGCGCAAACCAGCGGCGCGCGAATCAACCCCAACGCATGCGGCGCGCCGTAAGCGGGGCCGTTGACAATGCGATTGAAATACGAGTGGTGTGCAGGCGAGCCTTCTGGCCAGTTTTCGGTGAATGTCTGCTGAAAGTTGGCCGCGTCGTAGTGCACTGGAACGGCATCGACAAAGACACCGTCAATCACGTCGCCATACTGTGAAAATCCGTCCGCCGCCGCATGGATCGAAAGTCGCGAAATCAATCCGTATTGCGTGTGCGAAAAATTCGGCATGCCAGCGGCACCGTTGTTGATGACAAAAAACTTTCGGTCGGCGTCTGTAAATCGGCGAAACGTCGGCAGGCAGGTGTGGCTGGAGGCAAAACCGGCAAGGTTTCCATCGCGGCAAATCTGCTGCAGCCACGCGATGTTTGTTGGGTCATGCAGGCCATCGTGTGCGAAACGCCAACCAGCCAGAGATTCGGCGTCGCCATGCACTACGCCAAAACGCATATCACCGACTGCCGCGACAGCATGCATCGGTAAAGACGCCAGCGACTGGATAATGTCGGGAAACGCACGCGCGGCGCCTTGCAAGCGTTGCATGATCGCGTTGGAACGTTCCACGTCGGCGTCGTCCACGTATTCGGGGTAGGCGCAACCGCAACCGGCGCCATCATCAGCATCAAGTTCAGTTTCCACGTTGCCACGCAGGGCGACGTGTTGCAGGACTTCGCGATTGATTGCCAAGAAGCTGGCCGCGTCAGCGTTGAACCAGTTGAAATCACCATTGAAAATCAGCGTCGGCGCTACCGGCTCCGCCTTAGCTAACGCCAGAATCGTGTTCAATGCGGGCACGTTTCCGTAAAGGCCGCCGATGACGTAAATCGTCTCGGCAGTGACGTCGGCTGCACGTGCAAACGATGATGGCGCGTAGCGATAGTGAAGGGGGCAGGATCGGCCGGGAGTCATGGGAGCAGCGTATGAACATCCGTCATTCCCACGAAGGCGGGACCAACGGTAATTGTGGCGATTAACTTATAGAATCAAGCACTGGTGCGGCTTGCAGAGCATAAATAGCCGGAAACACCCGCCAATACTGGAGTTTTACTATTCTGCCGCTGCCAGCACTGGTTCCGACGTACTGTCAGCCTCAAGCGCGCCGCCGCAGGAAGAGCCCTGCCCCGCGGTGCATCCGTAGCAGTGATCCTTGA
>JANYFH010000217.1 GCA_025362705.1 Betaproteobacteria bacterium | reverse complement strand
ATTTCATCATCATCTACCGTCTCTCGATGCTCGACCTCATTCCCGACGGACAGTCGTGGGACGAAGTCGTGATGCTCGCCAAAGCCATCGAAAAAGCCGGTGCCACCATCATCAATACCGGCGTTGGCTGGCATGAAGCGCGTGTGCCGACCATCGCAACCTCGGTGCCGCGCGGTGCGTTCGCCTGGGTGACGAAGAAACTTAAAGGTGAAGTAGGGATTCCGCTGATCACGACCAATCGCATCAACACGCCCGATGTCGCTGAAAAAATTATCGCTGATGGAAGTGCTGACATGGTGTCGATGGCGCGCCCGCTGCTGGCCGATCCTGAATTCGTGATCAAAGCCGCTGCGGGACGTGCAGACGAAATCAACACCTGCATCGGTTGTAATCAGGCCTGCCTCGATCACGTCTTCAAGCAGAAGCGCGCATCGTGCCTGGTCAATCCGCGCGCCTGCCATGAAACGGAATTGGTTTATTTGCCAACGACAAACAAGAAACGCATCGCAGTCGTCGGCGCAGGTCCTGCCGGCCTTGCCTGCGCAACGGTATTGGCCGAACGGGGGCACAGCGTGGATTTGTTCGACGCTGCAAGCGAGATCGGCGGCCAATTCAATATGGCCAAACAGATCCCCGGCAAGGAAGAGTTTTATGAAACGCTGCGTTACTTCAAGCGTCGCATCGAGATCACCGGTGTCACGCTTCACTTGAACCGGCGTGCAAATGCGGAAATGCTGGTCGCGGGCAAATACGACGACGTGATACTCGCCACCGGCGTGATTCCGCGCGATCCGAAAATTCCCGGGCAGGATTCACCACAGGTACTTTCCTACATCGACGTGTTGTTGCATAAAAAACCGGTGGGCAAACGCGTTGCAGTTGTCGGTGCAGGTGGCATCGGCTTTGATGTTTCCGAATACCTGGTGGACGCGGGCCATTCCGCCGCGCTGGATACGGCGTTGTGGATGAAGGAATGGGGTGTAGGCGATCCGTCAGTGGCGCGTGGCGGCGTGATCAAGCCGGAGGTAACCGCTCCGGCACATCAGGTCACGCTACTGCAACGCAAGTCCACCACCGTCGGAAAAGGTTTAGGCAAAACCACCGGCTGGATTCATCGCGCCGCGCTCAAGAAGAAACGCGTGGAAATGATTGCCGGCGCCAACTACGAGGGCATCGATGCCAAGGGCCTGCACATTACCTATGGCGAAAAGCGCGAGCACCCTGCGCTGATCGAAGTCGACAGCATCGTACTCTGCACCGGTCAGGAATCGTTGCGAGAATTGTTTGCACCGTTGCAAGCGGCTGGCGTGAGAGTGCATCTGGTGGGCGGTGCGTTTGAGGCGGGCGAACTGGATGCCAAGCGCGCGATTGATCAGGCGAGCCGATTGGCGGCGGTGCTTTGATCAGGCAATCATGCCCTGGAGGTCAAACACCAGCATCCGCGCGCTTTTCCAGCCATTTTCCCTCTGTAACCCGCGCCAGTGCTTGAGTTTTGCACGATTATGCAAACTACCATACGCCTGTCTTGATTGCCGTCATACGATACCACTCAAGCCCGCGCTATACTTTTGCCATAGAACAATTCAACTCTCGACGGGCGTGTGACCGCGCGGCGAAAAATGCGACGAATTCGTAGCTAAACGACATCGCGCGAAATCGGCAAGGACTACACTGTCCTCGCGTTTTTGGAGATTCAACCGATGAATGATCGCGTCACTATTGCTGTCCCACTTGCCGAAGTTCGCGGCCGAAAGAAGGGGCGTTCGACGCTCAAAGGCCGTCAGGTTGAGCCGCAGGCGCGATCGGAAATTGAAGCGTTGCTGGCGACGTATTCTGATGACGGGCTGCTCCGCCGCGATTTGCTCATCGAATATCTGCATCTGATTCAGGATAAGTTCGGCCAGCTCTCGGCGGCGCATATGGCAGCACTCGCCGAAGCGATGAAGATTGCGCAAACCGAAGTTTATGAAGTCGCGACTTTCTATCACCACTTCGATGTCGTGAAGGAAGGCGAATCAGCGCCCGCTGCGCTGACAGTACGTGTCTGCGAAACGCTCTCCTGTGCGATGGCTGGTGCGGACGCGCTGCTGAAGAAGTTGCCGACGATCTTGGGCAAGGATGTTCGTGTTGTCGCCGCGCCCTGCATCGGCCGATGTTCGGAAGCGCCTGCAGTATGCGTCGGGCACAATGCGTTCGGTGACGCCACCGTTGAGCACGTCGCCAATGCTGTCAAGAACCAGCAAACACGCGGCGTTCCGGGCATTGATGTCAAATTCACAGACTATGCGCAATATCAGGCGGAGGGGGGCTACAAGACGTATCTTGGTGTCCTGAATGAGACGCGCGCTGCCGAAAGTGTACTCGCTGAAATGGAACACTCAGGTCTGCGTGGCCTGGGCGGCGCGGGATTCCCTACCGGGCGCAAATGGCGCATCGTGAAGGCCGAAGCGGCACCGCGTTTGATGGCAGTAAATATCGACGAGGGCGAACCGGGGACATTCAAGGATCGTTACTACCTTGAGCGCGATCCGCACCGCTTTCTTGAAGGCATGTTGATCGCCGCCAAAATCGTCGGCATCGATGCGATTTACGTTTATCTGCGCGACGAATATCATGCCTGCCGAAATTTGCTCGAAGCCGAACTCGCCAAATTAAACGCGAACCCACCGGGCAACGTGAAGTTGCCGTTGATCGAATTGCGTCGTGGTGCTGGTGCCTACATTTGCGGTGAAGAGTCGGCCATGATCGAATCCATCGAAGGCAAACGCGGCATGCCGCGTCTGCGGCCACCGTATGTTGCGCAGGTGGGATTGTTCAATCGCCCGACGCTGGAACACAACTTCGAAACGCTCTACTGGGTGCGCGACATTCTTGAAAAAGGCGCGAGCTGGTTTGCCGATCAGGGGCGCAATGGTCGCAAGGGATTGCGATCATTTTCGGTCTCGGGGCGGGTAAAAAACCCTGGTGTGAAACTGGCACCCGCAGGCATCACAGTCACACAATTGATCGAGGAATTCTGTGGTGGCATGAAGGACGGCCACCAATTTTATGCCTACCTGCCGGGCGGTGCCTCGGGCGGCATTCTGCCTGCCAGCATGGGCGATATTCCGCTCGATTTTGATACCTTGCAGCCGCATGGTTGTTTCATCGGCTCAGCGGCCGTGGTGATTTTGTCGAATCAGGATAAGGCGCGCGATGCGGCGCTGAATCTGATGAAATTTTTCGAGCACGAAAGTTGCGGGCAGTGCACGCCATGCAGGGTCGGGACTGAAAAAGCGGCGCATCTGCTCGAAGAATCGAAATGGCGAACCGGGCTGCTGGAAGAGTTGTCGCAAGTAATGGTCGATGCGTCGATCTGCGGGTTGGGACAGGCCGCACCGAATCCGATTCGCTGTGTCATCAAATATTTCCCACAGGAGATTGCGTGATGAATGCAATGAACGAACCCATCAT
>JANYFH010000182.1 GCA_025362705.1 Betaproteobacteria bacterium | reverse complement strand
CGCCCCCGAACATTTATCGCGTTTGACCGAACGCTTCTATCGTGTTGATCGCAGCCGCTCGCGCGAAACCGGTGGCACGGGGCTGGGCCTCGCCATCGTCAAACACGTGGCGCAGCGCCATGGCGCCGAACTTGAAATCGTCAGCGTGCTGGGACAGGGCGCAACATTTTCGATTACGTTTCCGGCACATCGCGTGCGCAGTACGGACTTTGCAGCTGCGAGTTGAAACTCAAGCATTGGTGAGCCTTTCAGGGCATTTTCGGCCTGGGAGCCGCGCCAGTCCTTGAGTCACGTTATTCAGTGTGGCGTGTGCCGCACAGCTAAAATCTCTTCATGGTCACCGCCTCCACTTTGATGCAGATCTTGTCCGACACGCCGGATCATCGGTACATGGTTAACGCGGTGCTGCAGGCGGCGACTGATTACAACCTGCTGGTGGAAGGCACGCCACCGACAGCTGTGCATGTGGATGAGTTCTTCACGTCGTGTCCGTCCGGATACACGCTTGACGATGTGTTTCCGCTGGGCTTTTTTGAGGGTGCCGAGCTGATCGGCGTCGGCGGCATGCTGCGTCGGTGGAACGCACCAAACAAGGCAATGATCGGCTTGCTGGTATTCGCGCCGCAATGGCGGGGTGACGGCAGAGGGCGCGCTGCGGTTGGTCAGATCGAGGCGTTGGCGCGTACCTGGCCGGGCATTGATCGGCTTCGGGCAGGCGTGATCGCCACGAATCAGCATGCACTCGGCTTCTGGCGGAAGATGGGATACACCGACACAGGCGAGATCAAACCAAAATATGGTACGTTTGTCGACGACATCATCATCCTCGAAAAACCGATTTAGCCCGATCGATAAACCAAGCAAACAATAAAACGGGGAAAAAATGATTTACGCACTCGGCACCAAGAAGCCTGTTCTGTATGGCAATAACTACATCGCTCCAAATGCCACCGTCATCGGTGATGTGGTGATTGGCAAGAATGCTAGCGTGTGGTGGAACGTGGTGATTCGGGGTGACAACGACACCATTACCATCGGCGAAGACGTCAACATTCAGGATGGCTCGGTTTTGCATACCGATGAAGGCGTGCCGCTGACGCTTGAAAAAGGCGTGAGCATAGGGCACATGGTGATGTTGCATGGTTGTACGGTAAAAGAGGGTTCGCTGATTGGCATCAAGGCGGTGGTGTTGAATCACGCAGTGATTGGCCGCGATTGCCTCATCGGCGCGAACTCACTCATCCCGGAGGGCAAGGTGATTCCTGATCGTTCACTGGTGGTGGGTTCGCCGGGGCGTGTGGTGCGCCAACTAAGCGATGAAGAGGTAGTGAACGTGCGCGGGATCGCGCAACATTATCTGGACAATGCTGCGCGCTATTTGAGAGAACTCGAAAAAATCTAGCGCGATTATGTCGTCAGCCATTTCTGCTCAGCAGGACCAAGACTTAAGCACCACGCGTACGCGCATGATGCGCGCCGACCGTGGCGCGCTGCTGGCGTATGCGTTCATGCTGGCGTATGCGAGCTTGAATCCGTTTTTTATCTGGCGTTGGCCGGAGACATTCACGTTGTTCGCCTGGCCAAAGTACGTGATTGCATTCGATGTCATTATCAATGTGATGGCCTATGCACCATTCGGTGCGATGCTGGCAGCGCTGCTGCGTGAGCGCGCGAGCATCAGTGCGCCCAGATTCACGCATGACCGCCAAATCTGGTTGCTCACCGTCGCTGCGAGTGCGGTGCTTTCTTTTGGCTTTGAATTGTTGCAGGCATTTCTTCCCAGCCGCGTGTCCTCGTTTGTGGATTTGTTGGCCAATACGATCGGCGCAGCGGCGGGTGCGGCGCTGGTATTGGCGGCACCGGGCAGGTTGTTGATGGGCAGTTGGCGGCAATGGCGGCGACGTCATTTCCTGATCTCTAACGAGGCAGGTTGGGGTTTGATACTGCTTGGCAGCTGGATATTTGCACAACTGAATCCCGCCATTCCATTTTTTGAGGCCGGCCACATTGCCAATCCCTTTGATGCCGCGAACGCGCATCCCTACAATCCGCTGGTGTTGTTGCCGCAGGCGATCGGCATCACGCTCAACGTTTGTGGTTTCGCGTTGTTTGTGGCGTTGCTAATGCCCCCGAACCGGGCCGTCATGCTAAATGTCGTGTTGCTGATCGTCGCAGGTTTTGTCGTCAAGGTCGCGATGGCGGCGCTGATGTTGAAAGCGCCGCAGATGATCGACTGGATGGCGCCGGCCAGGGTCATTGGATTGACGTCGGGATTGATTTTGGCGGCGTACTTTTCGCGCCTCGGCTATCGCTGGCGCGCGTTTTGTGCCACGCTATTCGTATTTGCCGGTGGTCTCATGACGAAAATTACCAGCATGTATGGCGCTTTCGATGAGACTCTCCGTTTGTTCAACTGGCCATATGGACAACTGGTTAACTTTGCCAGCCTGACCCGCTGGATGCACGAGACCTGGCCGTTACTTACGGTGATTTTTCTGGCCTGGTTGTTTGTTACGCATCACGAGCAAAACTAGACTGTCGACTGAACTTAGAGTGTGGATAAGGTCCCAATGAGTTACTACAAACATCACGTATTTTTCTGTGTCAACCAACGCGAAGATGGACGCGAGTGTTGCAATCAGCATGACGCGGAAGGCATGCGCGGTTACGCCAAGGATTGCGTCAAGAAACTGAACCTGAGTGGTAAAGGTAAGGTGCGCATCAACCTCGCCGGTTGCCTGGATCGTTGCGAAGAAGGCCCGGTCATGGTGGTCTATCCCGACAATGTCTGGTACACCTACATCGACAAGAGCGATATCGACGAAATCATTTCTGAACACATTCAGAATGGACGCGTGGTTGAGCGCCTGAAAATTTAGCAGTTATGGCCAGCCATTTTTCAGTCAGCAAATCCTTGATTGCGGGCGCAGCTGGCGCAATTGAAGTGGCTGCGCATGTCAGCGACGTGCGAGCGCCTGTCGCCATCGCGGTTGTCGCGCATCCGCATCCGCTATTCGGCGGCACCATGGACAACAAGGTCGCAACCACATTGGCGCGCGCGTTATTCGATGCAGGAGCGGCAACCTACCGATTCAACTTTCGCGGCATCGGCAAGACCGAAGGTGTGCACGACGACGGGCGCGGCGAAACGGCTGATTTGTTGACGGTGGTTGCGCACGCAAGTGCTACGCATCCTGGCGCGCCACTCTGGTTGGCGGGATTTTCGTTTGGTGCGGCGGTAACGCTCGCGGCGAGTGAACAGGTGACGTGCGAGGAAATGATTCTGGTGGCGCCGGGATTTTCGCGCATGTCGCACTGGCAGAATGTGCGGAGTGGTGGTGTTGCGCCTGAATCAACGCTGCTCATTCATGGTGAGAAGGATGATACGGTGCCGCTTGTTGATTCACTCAACTGGGCCAGGCCGCGCGATATTGCTGTCGTCGTGGTGCCGGATGCCGACCATTTTTTTCATCAGCGTTTGCATATTCTGCGGCGCATCGTCGGGCGGTGGATTGCACGACCTGCCGTTGCAGAAACGGTGTGAAAGCGGAAATCAAGAATGCTCAACGTCATCCCGCTGTTTAGCTCTCTTTCGGAAAAACAGCTCGCCAGCATCGGCGCACACGCCGCATGGCGAGTGTTTGAAAAGGGTGCGGTGATCTTGCGCCAGGGTGAGTTGGGGGATTCGTTTTTTGTCATCGGCTCGGGCCAGGTGAAGGTGTACATGACCGAAGGCGACCGCGAAGTCATTCTCAAGACGCTGGCTACCGGAGATTTTTTTGGCGAGCTGCCGATGTTCGACCAAGAACCACGCAGCGCCAGTGTCGCAGCGATAGAACGCTGCCGTTTGCAGACGCTTTCCTACAAATCTTTTCAGCTCGTCATGGAGGATTCCGCCGATATCGCCAAGCGTGTGCTGGAGACCCTTGCCAAGCGGTTGCGCGATGCGGATCGAAAAATCAGCACGCTCGCCCTGATGGATATATCTTCCCGCGTCTCCCGCACGTTACTTGAACTGGCGATTGTTTCCAACGGCCGAAAAGTCGTCGGCGAACCGTTTACGCAGAAAGATCTTGCGGGGATGGTGGGCGCATCAAGGGAAATGGTGAACCGTACGCTGCGCGATTTGATGCAGCAGGGCTTTATCGACGTACAGCGAAGGTCAATTACGATCCTAAACGATAATCTGCCGATACACTATTAGCTGATAGGTCAAACTCCAGCGTTGGCGCGGCTTTTAGAGAATTTTCATGCCGAAACCCTCGCCAATGAAAGAGTTTTGCTATCGTA
>JANYFH010000162.1 GCA_025362705.1 Betaproteobacteria bacterium | reverse complement strand
AGGCAGGTTCTGGCCGCTTCTCAAGTGTTTGCTGTTGCAGTAACGTTGCGCCCAGATCCAGCTTTAATCCGACGTTGCGGTCGGGCAGAAGACCTTGTACTGTCACCGTCAGTGCGCCCCACAATTTTTCACCGCGTCGCGCGCCACCACCCGCCGTATCGCCGAAAAGTACAATCACCAGCACGTGCAACATGAACGAGAGCAGGACGAACTGGTCCAGTGAGGGACGCTCGACGGTGAATATTGAAAACCTGCTCAGGGTGAACCCGCTACACATAATCACGCGCCGCGAATTGAGTGACGCCGACGGTTAATGAGACGTGAACCGCAAGCATACCGCGTCTGCAAGGCCACCCTTGCGCGCGCGCCACGCTTGCCACGCGCAGGATGTACGGTCAGGCGGCTTTCTTTCGGCGCGTGACCGGCGCTGTTGCGACCGTCTTCCTCGCACCCGCCCGTGTGGTTTTGGTTTCGCGGGCTGTCGCTTTCACTACTTCTTCCGCAGATTCCGTCGCGACCTTCTTTACGGTCTTTTTGACGGCATTTTTTACCGTCTTTTTTGCAACCTTTTTCACCGGTGCGCCAAATTTCTCAGCGAGCAATTCGACCGCCTCTTCCAGCGTAATGGAGCCGGCTTTTTCCTTGTCGGGAATGGTCGCGTTGGTTTTGCCGTGTTTGACATAGGGCCCGTAGCGCCCCGCGTAGACAGCAATTTCCTGATCATCGTCGGGATGCTTGCCAAGTACGCGCAATGCGCCGGAACTCGCGGCCCGCCCGCTCTTGGCGCCTTTACCACCTTTCGGTACACGCACTTCAAATTCGAAGCCGATCTTGCCGTCAGGTTGTCGCACAAGGAAGGCAGAAAAGGGGCGACCTTTCTTGGAGATGAATTTTTCCAGCAGCGGCGACTTCCCGGTTTCCAGCAGCTTCATCATTTCTTCGCGTGCGATGGCCCGTTTCAGTATCGTTCGACCAGACCGGAAGTCGCAAGTCTTGGCTGCACCGAAGGATTTTTCGCAGGCGTATGAATTTGGCATCTCATACACATTCGATTTGCACTTCGGACACGGCCCGAGCGATTCCATGCCGGAAAAATCTGGTGGCTCCGCATCGTCGCCCGCACCATCACCCCATGAAAATTCGATGACGAGGTCTTTGTTCAGAATCAGATTTGCCGAAAACGCGCGGCCCAGTCGGCTACGAAAGCCATCGAGCGGGCCGACATCGCGTTTCGAGATCAGCGTCTCGGCTTCAACTGCTTCAAGCTGTCGACCGGCAAGAATTTTCCAAAACCCGAAATCACATTTCACGCATTGAAATTTCTTGTAGTTCTCGTGTACTTCGCCGCCGCATTTGGGACACGGGACGGCGATTGCACCAAAATCGCCTGGAATGGTGTCGTGCTCGAAATTCTTGGCCTGTCCGACGATATGCTCGGTCATATCGATAATTTCGGCCATGAACTTTGCGCGCTTCAATTCACCTTTTTCCATCAGCGCGAGTTTTTTCTCCCAATCCGCAGTGAGTTCGGGTGAATACAATTCAGGAATACCCAGGCCATGCAATGCAATCATCAATGACGCAGCTTTGGCGGTTGGAATCAGCTCACGGCCTTCGCGATGTAAATATTTTTCGTACAACAAGCCTTCGATAATTGCTGCGCGTGTCGCCGGCGTACCGAGTCCTTTTTCCTTAATCGCGGCACGCAACTCTTCATCGTCAATCGCCTTGCCGGCGCCCTCCATCGCGGACAGAAGCGTTGCTTCCGTATAACGAGCTGGCGGCTTGGTGGTATTTGCTTTCACCTCGACTGTTTCGGCCTTGACCTTTTCGCCGGACTTTACGGGCGCCAGATTGGTTGCAGCAGTTTCATCGTCAACGTCCCGGCCATAAACAGCGAGCCATCCCGCGTTCATAAGCACTTTGCCCTCGGATTTGAAAGCCTCGGATTCGACGCGCGTGATGCGCGTGGTTTGCAGGAATTCTGCCGAGGGATAAAACACGGCGAGAAAACGCTTCACGACGAAATCGTAAAGCTTTGCTTCGATTTCGTTCAAGGATTTTGGTGCTTGCGTGGTCGGGATAATCGCGAAATGGTCAGAAATCTTGCTGTTGTCAAAGATACGCTTGTTCGGTTTTACCCAGCCACTGTCGAGAACTTTTTTGGCGAAAACGTTGTATTCGCCTTCCTTCAAAACTTGCAGCGTCTCTTTCACGGTCTCAATGTAATCTTCCGGCAGCGCACGTGCATCGGTACGCGGGTAAGTCAGCACTTTGTGTTTTTCGTATAGCGCTTGTGCCAGACCCAGCGTGGTTTTAGCGGAGAAACCAAAACGCGAGTTGGCCTCGCGTTGTAATGAGGTCAAATCGAATAACAGCGGCGAGGCCTGTGTGGTTGGTTTGGATTCTTCTTCAACAACACCGATTTTCCCGAGGCATTTGGTAACGATTGCGCGGGCTTTCTTATCGTCCCAGAGGCGTTCGGCACGCAGATGCTCATCGTCATCCGACTTTTTGAATTTTTCATCAAACCAGCGACCGGGATAGTCACCGCCTGCTGCAGAAAAGCTGCCATGAACTTCCCAATAATCGCGCGGACGAAACGCCTTGATGCGTTCTTCGCGCTCCACCATGATCGCGAGCGTCGGCGTTTGTACGCGACCAACTGTGGTCAATTGAAATCCACCGGATTTGGAGTTGAACGCAGTCATCGCACGCGTACCATTGATGCCGACCAGCCAATCCGATTCGCTGCGGCATACTGCTGCATCAGCCAGGCCTAATTTAGCTTCGTCGGGTAGCAGATCTTTGAAGCCCGCGCGGATCGAGGCAGGTGTCATCGATTGCAGCCACAGACGTTTGATGGGCTGTTTTGCCTTTGCGTACTGCACGATGTAGCGGAAAATCAGTTCTCCCTCACGTCCCGCATCGCAAGCATTGATAAGCGAATCTACATCCTTGCGTTTGAGCAATCGTTGCAGACCCTTCAGTCGATCTTCAGTTTTTTCAATCGGCTTAAGCTGGAAATACGTCGGAATCGCCGGTAGATGCGCAAAAGTCCATTTGCCGCGTTTGACTTCTTCCTCTTCGGGCATGCCGATTTCGACCAAATGACCCACGGCAGATGACAGCACGTATTCGTCGCTTTCGAAGAAATCTTTTTGTTTGGTAAACCCGCCCAATGCCTTGGCGATGTCATTTGCGACGGAGGGTTTCTCGGCGATGATGAGGGACTTGCCCATGAATTTCGGTACTTTTCTGATGTGTTTGGGGAGTGGTTTGCTGACGCAAAAACCAGCAAAAGGGGACAAATGATAGGCAGGGTTCGCCTTTTATCGCAAGCGCAATGTCAAAACCTTGTTGAAATCCGCTATGAAATCAAGACACAACTCCAATGCGCCGGTTGCGTTCCAGCTAGCGCATTCGCTGGTATTTTCCACCCGGCATGGATGCGATTGCGCCGTCCAGCTCAAGTTCAGTGAGACGCGCAATGAGCTGATCGGTCGGCAACGTCGCTCGTGCAAGCAAGGCATCTATCGAGATGGGGTCAAAACCCATTGCTTCCAGTAGTGGATCGGTTTCAGTTTCATCCACTTTACTTTCCGACGCAGCGCCAACAGGTTTGGCGGTACCCCATTGGAGTTCAAGCAGGATGTCATTGGCCTCGTCGACCAACTTGGCGCCTTGCTTGATAAGCTGATGGCAGCCTTTTGAAAACGGCGAATGAATTGAGCCCGGAATGGCGAACACTTCGCGGCCCTGCTCGCCCGCTTGGCGCGCGGTAATGAGCGAGCCTGAAGCAAGTGCAGCCTCGACGACGAGCACGCCGCGCGAAAGGCCGCTGATAATCCTGTTGCGACGCGGGAAATTCTGTGCAAGTGCCGGCGTACCCAACGCGAATTCGGAAATGATTAAACCCTTCTTGGCTAGGTCGTGCGCCAGAGTTCTGTTGCGCGCCGGATAAACGAGATCCAGGCCAGTGCCAACAACCGCAATCGAGGAACCGTCACCGGCAAGCCCGCCGCGATGCGCAGCGGCATCTATCCCCAGCGCCATGCCGGAAATGATGGCAAACCCAGCCTCTGAAAGTATGCGGGCGAACGCTTCCGCGTTTTGCAACCCCGAAGGTGTGGCGTTTCGGCTACCCACCACAGCCAAACCCGGTCGTTTCAACAGCTCACGCCGACCTTTCAAGTACAGGATGGGCGGCGGATCGGCGATCTCAAGAAGCTGTCGCGGATAATCGTCATCCGCGAGTGTGAGTAAGTGGTTGCCCTCGCTCTCAAGCCATTTGAGGCAAGCCTCAATTTTTTCGATCGAGGCCCCGGCAGCAATCGCGCGCGCGACAGTTGGCGTCACAAATTGACTCAGGGATGAAATGGGTTGGTTTAATACCGCAGAGGGCGCACCGAAGCGCGCCAGCAGCTTGCGCATCCCCTCGCCGCCAAGGCCGGGGACAAACTCCAGCGCGAGCCAAGCCTGCGGCTCAGCGCCGGGTGCTGGAATGGGCATCGTTGCTGGTTTGAAAACGACTAGGGCGTTTGAACCACGTCGCCGAGTTGCATCGGGCGGCGCGTGGACATTACCAGTGCGTAGGAGACTTTTTCGAAGACGCGGAACACAAAAACCAGACCATTGCGTTCGTCCGGCAATTTCACAGTGCCGGAAGATTGAGTGCCCGCGTCAGACCCAGATGTTGCCGGCAATGCCACTTGGCCCAGCGGATCATCGGTACTTACTGTCGCGCCCTTGCGCAGTGTTGCGAGTACATGCCCGACTTCCATCCCGTCGCGCTTGCCCAGATCCAAAGTAACAATTGAATATTGCGCGCTTGTGTCTACGCCATTGAGAACTGAAATAATCGCGCCGGTAACCAGCTTTGCCGGGGATCGAGGGCTGTAGGAAGGTACTGCTGTATCCAAAGTAGGCGTAAGACGATCGCCACGGATAATTTCCTGGGTGGAACGCAATATTTCGATGGTGGAACTCTCGCCAAAGCGAAGCACTTTTACTTCGCCGACGTAATTTGCTTCATACCCAAGCACTTCGCCAGCTGGATTTGTGAGCGCTTTACCAGGCCGGTATACCTGCCACTTTGTGCCCAGGCTTTGTTGAAGACCAAGCGCGTAAGCGTAGTTCCCCGCACCGACGACGACGCGATCATCCTCCGTTGCAATTATCCTTGGCGCATTTGCCAGCGCACCTTCTTCGACCACCAGTGGCAGGGACAAAAATGGCGCAATGACCTTGGAAGGAATTGACGGAATTGCCTGCGCAAGCGCGTCAACGCGCACACGCGGTTGCACGCGCAAGCCATCGCCGCCTGCGATGCCACCAGCGGATGCCAACGAAAGCGTCGGATTGCCGTCGGCGTCAAACGTCAACTTGATCACGTCGCCCGGATAAATCCAGTGGGGATCCTTGATTTCCTCACGATTCATGTTCCAAATTTCCGGCCAACGCCATGGCTCTTTCAGAAATTGCCCGGAAATACCCCAAAGCGTGTCACCCTTGACGACCACATAGGTTCCGGGGGCACCCTCTGCGAGTTTGATCGGTGCGGTCGCTTTCCTGTTGCCCAATTTTTTGACGGTTTGGCCCGCATCTGGCTTACTTGCCTCGGCTTTTGCGTCTGGAATAGCTTGACTCCAGACAATCTGGGGAACAAAGCTTGCCAAAACGAGGACTAAGATAAGTGTGAGCTTGCTTTTTTTCATGGCGGATCTCACTTCTGTTGGGGCAATTCAGGTCGCAGAACGGGCTCAAGTGCCCGGAACGCATTAACCAAATTTGCCATATGCGGCGACTTCTACTAGACTTGTAAGTCAGTAAAGCGCCACAAACTTAAAGTTGTTCCTCAAGATTCTGCACCTAATTTATTCAATTCGCAAGCAATTATGGCCATTTTGGATGTTGTAACCTACCCCGATCCACGACTTACCCGCATCGCGGAGCCGGTCAAGATTATCGACAACAAAATCAAGAAGTTGGTCGATGATATGGCTGAAACCATGTATGAAGCGCCGGGTGTCGGTCTCGCCGCGACACAGGTTGGTGAATTGAAGCGTCTGATGGTAATCGACGTCTCCGAAGAGAAGAATCAACTTCGGGTTTTCATCAATCCGGAAATCATCAAGAAGGAAGGCACGGCGATCAACGAAGAAGGTTGTCTGTCGGTACCCGGCTTTTATGACAAAGTTGAACGCGCTGAAACCGTAATGGTTACCGCGCTGGATCGCGACGGTCAGCGGTTCACGATAAACGCCTCTGGATTGCTGGCAGTCTGCATTCAGCATGAAATCGACCATTTGGACGGGCACGTGTTCGTTGAATATCTATCGCCATTGAAAGCGAACCGGATCAAGAATAAATTGATCAAGCGCCAGCGCGAATTTGAGCGCGATGCCGAGATGGAAGCACCGCGTCGACGTGTAGCAGTGGCAGCTCGCGCGTAAACTTTGCCTTTTCGAACTAACGGAAACGCCGGCTTTTGAGGCCGGCGTTTTTGTTTCCAAACCCATGAAAATTGTATTTGCCGGCACGCCCCCATTTGCTGCCGCGGCGCTTGCCGCGCTGCATGGTGCGCACCATCAGGTTGAACTCGTGCTTACGCAGCCGGATCGTCCCGCCGGGCGCGGAATGAAGCTGTGCCCAAGCGCGGTGGACGAAGAGGCGGTCAGGCTGGGATTGGTGCTCGCAAAACCAGAAACACTCAAAGGTGACGCCATCCAAGCCACGTTGCGAACACTTCGCCCGGATGCAATGGTGGTCGCAGCTTATGGCTTGATCTTGCCGCAGTCGGTGCTCGATATTCCGAAATACGGGTGCATAAATATCCACGGCTCCCTGCTGCCGCGATGGCGTGGCGCTGCTCCGGTGCAGCGGGCAATCGAAGCGGGCGATACAGAAACCGGCATCGCCATCATGCAAATGAATGCGGGACTCGATACCGGTGACGTATTACTCACAAGGACGATTTCCATCGCCGTCGATGACACCAGCGGGACGCTATTTGAAAAATTGACGGCAGCGGCCACAGTCGCCATCGTCGAAGCACTCGAAAAACTGCCGTTGCTGAAAGCCGTCGCACAGCCTGCCGATGGCGTCACCTACGCGAGAAAAATCAACAAGGCAGAAGCACGCATCGACTGGAACCAACCGGCGACCGTGATAGAGAGGCGCATGCGTGCGTTTGATCCAACGCCAGGTTGTGAAAGCACCCTTGCAGGAGAATCACTTAAAATCTGGCGAGCCAGGTTAAGTGCCGCGCCACGCGACGCGACAATGGCACCGGGCACCATTGCCGGACTAACTTCTAACCGTCTCACTGTACAGTGCGCCGACGGCGCGCTGGATCTCGTCACTGTACAAAAACCCGGTGGCAAGCGCATGGCCGTTGCAGATTTTCTTCGCGGTTCGACAACACAGACTGGATGTCGCTTCGTATGACCACACCCCCAATCACACAGCCTGTCGGCATGATTGCAGTTCAGGCCGCAAGCGCCGAAGTAGTTGGCAAAGTACTCTCAGGCAAAAACCTTGATCGCGTTCTCGAAGCGGTTATTGTCAAGCAGGCACAATCAACCAAACTTAGTCCGAACGAACGCGCGGCGATTCATTCGATCTCGTTTGACACGTTAAGGCATTACGGCATGCTTTCAGCGCAACTGGATTTACTGCTGACGCAGCCGATAAATGATCCGCCGGTCAGACATTTATTGTTGGTCGCACTCTCACAATTGCAATTTTCCAAAGCGGCACCACACGCGATTGTTGACCATGCTGTGTCTGCTGCAGAAGCCATCGGCTACGGTCGCGCCAAACCGCTACTCAATGCAGTGCTGCGAAATTATCTGCGGGCACCTGACAAATTC
>JANYFH010000127.1 GCA_025362705.1 Betaproteobacteria bacterium | reverse complement strand
ATCTGCTTCATCCCCGGCGGCGAATGGGTGCCCGACAACACCACCAGCATCGGCCTGCCTTCACCTTTCCAGAAATCCACCGCGTCCTGAAACAATTCCACGACTGTTTCAAGCTGGCTCTCGTGGTGACCGGCGAAGGCGTCGGTATGATCGAAATAAATCACGTAGCCTTCGGTATCAACCCAGTCCATATCAGTGAGGCAATCGTAGAACGCGTCCCAGTTATTGCCGAAGTGCGAGGGAAATCTCATCGCCACGGCGGCGTGGTTGAGAAATTGTTCCTTCTTCTCGATCTTCTGACCTTCGAGGTGAAAAAAAGCCATCCCTTTCAAGCGCGCCAGTTTGGAAAGTTCGGTCACACTGGCGTGCGACTTGGACCAATAGACGCCGCGCGGCTGATCGGTGGCGAGAAGGTTCTTGAGTTCGGAAGAGGCCATCTTGCTACTCCTTGATTTTCTTGAATGACGCGTAATGGTCGTCCGTGTAATAGCAGGTCTCGAATGATTGCGCTTGCAGTTTTTCTGATGCGCCACCGCAGATGATTCGGCGCGCGCCGCGGTCGCGCGAGTGCGGCGTCTTCACGGTGAACTCGTGGTAAAAACCTCGTGGTTGTTTAGGCAGGATGCGCTCGCGATTGGAGAACGTGGATCCGTCTTTGGCATAGGGATATGGGCCGCCCTTGCGGATCGCAGCCAGTGTTTCCCGGCCTTCTTTGGGAAGGTCGCTTGCCATGATCAGCGGGAAGTCCGTTTTCGTCGGCGCAGTATCGCGCGCGAATGCGGCACCCGTCGCGCCAACCACAAGGCAGCACCACAACATCCATCGGCAGAATCTGTTCACGCTTCACTCCTTGCGTTGTGGTTCTTTACACTCATCCGGACTTCTTGTACGGGCATTGGGGTTTGATGCAGTCAGCGTAAAGATACAGGGAATGATCGTGAATATTGAAGCCCCGATCCTTGGCGACTTTTTGTTGCCGCTTTTCAATTTCCACGTCGTAAAATTCTTCCACCCGACCGCACTGCATGCACACGAGATGATCGTGGTGGCTGCCTTCATTCAATTCAAAGACCGCCTTACCGCTATCAAAGTGGTGCCGCACCAACAATCCGGCCTGCTCAAATTGTGTGAGCACCCTATAGACAGTCGCCAGGCCGATGTCCGCGTTTTCGGTCAGGAGTAATTTGTAGACATCCTCGGCCGACATGTGGCGCTGTTTGGAATTCTGAAAAAGGTCGAGCACCTTCAGCCGTGGGAAGGTGGCCTTGAGACCCATGTTTCGCAGTTCTTTCGATTCGGACATGATGTACTCGCGTTAGATTCGCCCATCATAAGCTGTTTTGCATGCACCCTGCACGGGGTGTTGAGTGGGAATCAGTGTGAGCCACGTCAGCTATAATGCGTGGTTGATTCGTTTTGAAAGTCCGCCATGCGCCAGTCCCGTTTTGTTGTCCTTGTTGCCGCTTCGATTATGTCGGTGCTGCTTGCCGGTTGCGCTGGATTCGGCGTGCATCGCATCGATATTCAGCAGGGAAATCTCGTCACCCAGGAACAGCTTTCCAAAGTCAAACTTGGCATGAGCAGGCTGGATGTCCGTAACGCGCTTGGCACGCCGCTGCTGCAGGATGTGTTTAACGGCAATCGCTGGGATTATTACTTCAGCCTTGAGCAGAGCACCAAGTACGGTCCGTTCGGACGCGATCGCCAGCGCTTTGAGGTCGCGATCCTTTTTGAAAACGACAAGGTGGCCAAGATCAATGGGCAAGCGTCAGCCATCGAGATTCTCACCGGTGGCGGCGAGAAACGCCAGCTGCCGAATGCCTTGCCGCCGGGCGCGCCGCCGCCAAAACAGTAGGATCGTATGTCGCCACAACTGCAGATCGCAATTGCCGGCGCCGGTGGTCGCATGGGCCGTGCATTGCTGGAAGCAGTGGGCTCGGTTCCCAACAGCAAAATATGCGGTGCGCTGGAACATGTCGCGAGCCCATTGCTCGGTCAGGATGCGAACGTGCTTTCTGCAAATGCAGCGGGTGTCATCATTACTGCCGACATCGAGGCCGCATTGACGCACGCTGACGTTCTCATCGATTTCACACGTCCTGAGGCAACACTTCGCCACCTCGCGGCCTGTCGAAAACAGGGTGTGAATCTGGTCATCGGCACCACCGGATTTTCAGCTGAAGAAAAGCAGCAGATCGAGGCAGCATCAAAAGATATCGCGATTGTTTTTGCGCCGAACATGAGCGTCGGCGTGAACGTGATGCTCAAACTTGTTGCGCTCGCCACCAAAGCGTTACACGAACAATACGATATCGAAATCATCGAGACCCATCACAAAATGAAAATCGATGCGCCGTCCGGCACGGCGCTCAAAATGGGTGAAGTCGCGGCAGCCGCGATTGGCAAGTCGCTCGATGAAATTGCGGTTTATGCGCGGCACGGCAGCACCGGTGAACGCAAGCCCGGCACTATCGGCTTTTCGGCCATTCGTGGTGGTGACATCATCGGCGAGCACACTGTCATGTTCGCCGGTACCGGCGAACGCATCGAGATCAGCCACAAGTCGTCGTCGCGTACCAACTATGCCGAAGGTGCGACGCGGGCCGCCGTGTTTCTTGCGGATAAAAAAAACGGTCTCTACGGCATGCCCGATGTGCTTGGGCTGACTTAGCCAGAGACTCCCTGGCGTGGCAACGTAGCGTGGCCCACGCCGCTGGTTCCTATCTGCGCTAAGATGGAGACACGCAAATGTTGCGTTCCGGCAATCACGCATTGGCTTTAAGCAAATGGGAAAAATAGTTTTTCTGTTCATCATCGCGGCCATCGCCTGGGTGCTGTTCAAGGGCTTGGGCAAGAAGTCGGGCAAACCCGGCGCGGGCGGCAGCGATGCCACGCAGAGCCGGGCGAATGATGTTGAAACGATGGTCAAGTGTCATCGCTGCGGCGTGTTGATGCCCGAATCGGAAAGCATGATGCTCGATGGCAATGTGAGTTGCCACGATCCGGCGCATTGCTTGCATCGCGCGTAGCCAGCCTGACATGATTGCGTCTCCGTCGGCTGTTGCTTCCAGAGGCATCGAGACCGACAAGCGTGCGCGCACCGCTGCTGCTGCGCTCGCGCAACGGCCCTCCGTGGATACGGTTTGGCACCTGCTGATTTTGTTTGCCAGATATCGCGTGGTCATCGCGGTCATTTTGGCGTTGATGTATTGGGGGTTTCAGCGTTTTCAGGTATTGAGCCCGCAGGAACCGGCATTGGCTGGCTGGACGCTGGCACTTTATTTCATTGCAGCGACGGCAACGATGGCCGCTGCGCACGCGCGGTTTCCTGCAGTGGCCTACCATCTCACCGGGCAGGTTGTCCTCGATGTGATCGCGATGACGCTGCTGATGTACGCCTCGGGTGGCGTAAAGAGCGGTATCGGTCTGCTGCTGCTCGTGAGTCTGGCGGCGGCAGGTTTGGTGGCACGGGGGCGCCACGCATTTTTTCATGCAGCAGTGGCGGCGCTGGCGATTCTGTTCGAACAATCCTGGCAATTTCTGAGCGCCGGGACAGCAGCCTCGGATTTTTTCCAGAGCGGATTGCTGGCCGGTAGCTACTTTGTCATCGCCGGCCTGGGATTTACGCTCGCCAAATATGCGCGCGGTGCCGAACAAATCGCCGAGGCGCGCGGCGTGGACCTGGCCAATCTGGCGCAAATCAACGAGCTCGTCATTCGCGACATGCAAGACGGTTTTGTCGTCGTCGATGAGGGCGGTGTGATCCGGCAACACAACCGCCAAAGCGAATCTTTGGTGGGTGGGCTGGCGAAGTCCAATGAGCGTGCGCTTGTCGATACCGCGCCGACGCTGGCGAAGTTGCTCACTGAGTGGCGGGAAGATCCACAGCGCATTTTCGCGATGCTGCGCGATCGGGATACGCAACGCGATTACCAGGTCCGGTTTGTCGCGGTTGGCGATCAGACAGCCTCACCGACGGTGATATTTATCGAAGATGCCGGTCGCATCCGGGCGCAGGCGCAACAGATGAAGCTGGTCGCATTGGGGCGGCTCACAGCGAGCATCGCCCACGAGATTCGCAATCCGCTGTCGAGCATCAACCATGCTGCCGAATTGCTGCACGAAGAAAGCGGGCGCCGTCCCGAAGATCAGCGTTTGCTGGCGATCATCCAGGAAAATTCGCATCGGCTGGACAGGATGGTGCAAGAGGTGTTGTATCTGAATCGCCGCGATCGCGCGCACCCGGAGCCTATCGACGCCAGGTCTTACCTCGAACAATTCGTGCGCGATTTCTGTGCCAATGAAAAAATTTTGGCAGAAGTGTTTGCACTTCAGATCGAGACTAGCCAGCGGCCAATTTTTGACCGCAGCCACTTCGACCAGATATTGTGGAACCTCGCGCGCAATGCGCGACGTCACGGAAGTGGCCAGCCGAACAGTGTCACCATCTTGCTTCGCCACGCGGCTGACGCCGATAATCTTGTACTGGAGATGCGCGACGACGGGCCGGGGGTAACGGCTGAGGCGCTGGCGCATTTGTTTGAACCATTTTTTACGACCGATGCGAACGGTACCGGCCTGGGGCTTTATATTGCGCGCGAGCTCGCCGAAGTCAACGGCGCACGTCTCGAGTATGCGGGTACGCAGTTGCGTGGAAGCACAGGCACAGCGCACGCGGAGGGGGCGTGTTTTCGTCTCACCATCAAAGGGGAAAGAATCAGTCCATGACAGCAAACCATGTTTTGATTGTCGATGATGAGGCCGACATCCGCGAACTGCTGGTGATTACGCTGATGCGTATGGGAATCGAGGCAACGACGGCGCAGGGCTGCAAGGAGGCGATCACACGCCTGAAAGAGCGCACCTATGACTTGTGCCTCACTGACATGCGCCTGCCCGACGGTGATGGCATGGCGGTGCTTACGCACATCGCGGAAAATTATGGCAATACGCCGGTTGCCGTCATCACCGCCTACGGCAGCACCGACAATGCGGTGGCTGCGTTGAAGGCGGGTGCCTTCGATTACATTTCCAAACCCATTCAGTTGAAGCAATTGCGCGAGGTGATTACAGCTGCGCTCAATTTGCCGCGACAAAGCGCGAAGCGTGCGGAAAAACCGGATCGCGGGCGCAAGAACAGCGGATTACCATTGCCGGAATCGGCAGATGCCGACGGGCCGCGTCTGCTGGGCGACTCTGCACCGATTGCAAAGGCGCGCGAGATGATCGGCAAGCTCGCCCGCAGCCAGGCACCGGTGCACATCACCGGTGAATCCGGTACCGGCAAGGAAGTGGCCGCACGCATGATTCACGCTGACTCCTCGCGGCGCGATGCACCATTTGTGCCCGTCAATTGCGGTGCCATTCCCGAAAACCTGATGGAGAGCGAATTCTTCGGTTACCGAAAGGGTGCATTCACCGGCGCTGATGCGGACAAGGATGGTTTCCTGCACGCCGCGGTGGGTGGCACGTTGTTCCTCGACGAGGTTGGGGATCTGCCGCTCGCGATGCAGGTCAAGCTGTTGCGCGTGATTCAGGAAAAGAAAGTTCGCAAACTCGGCGACACGGTCGAGCTCGCTGTCGATTTCCGCATCATTTCGGCGACTCATAAAAATCTTGCCGACAAAGTTGCTGCGGGAGAATTTCGCCAGGATTTGTACTATCGCCTGAATGTCATCGAACTCAAGATGCCGGGCTTGCGCGAGATTCCTGAAGACATTCCGCTGATGGTGTCGC
>JANYFH010000114.1 GCA_025362705.1 Betaproteobacteria bacterium | reverse complement strand
CGGCGGCACCACGCCTGCTTCGGCGGCGTAGCAACCATTCTCGCCAGCGCCGAGTGCCGCAATCGCCGCCTCGGGGCTGCCGCGCAAAATCAGATTGCGTATGGTGGCGTGGATCAATCGCACCTTGAATATCTGCGCCACTCCGCCGCCATTGGGTGCGGTAAGTCCGCCCTTCATCATCACCGGAAAAATCATCGCGCCGGTCGCGCGAACCCGGTAGGTCGTGTGTTTTTCCAATTGTCCGGTCACGTGCAGCACCACGGCGAGATCGGGAATCACATAACACTCGGGCAAACTTGAACAGAACAACATCGTCACCGAAAGCACCCCGTAATCCATGAACAGCGCTTCTGCGCGCTCGATCTTGCTCAGATCCGCCCAATCGGGCAAATGGCGTGAGGCCTGCGCATAACTATGAAGGGGCGCGCCAATTTCTGGTGACAAGCCTGCGCCCGACGCCTGCCATGCACCAATGCTGCGGTTGTCCGGCCACTGCGCAAAGGTTTGCGTGACAGTTGCGAGTTTTTGCCATTGCGACTGCCAAGTCGTCACCAGCGTCGGCCGTGAAGAGCCAGTAGGTGGCGAATTCCAGGCGCCGAGGATATTCGATATGGTGGTGTCGGCCAGCGGATCGGCGCGGTACTGCATGCGATCCAGCGCGGTGTTCGTGACGTGAGATGCGGTGGCGATGGGTGGATTCATGAGTAACTATTGTAAACGCGCCTTTAACGTAGAATTCGCGCTTCGCATTTTTATTACCAGAAAGTTTCATGCTTGCCTCCATCACCTCGCGCCTGAGCGCAGAACTTGCCGCCAAACCCGGGCAAGTCACCGCGGCTGTAGCGCTGCTAGATGAAGGTGCAACGGTGCCCTTTATCGCGCGCTATCGCAAAGAGGTAACCGGTGGTCTCGATGATATTCAGCTTCGTTTGCTCGAGGAACGTTTGCGTTATCTGCGCGAGCTCGAAGAACGGCGTGCGGCAATTCTTGAGAGCGTTCAATTACAAGGCAAGCTCACCGATGCGTTGACAGCTAGTATTAACGCCGCCGGGGACAAAACCATGCTTGAAGACTTGTACCTGCCGTACAAGGTCAAACGCCGCACCAAGGCCATGATCGCGAGGGATGCCGGGCTGGAGGCGTTGGCGGATGCGTTGTTGCGTGACCCGATGCTGATACCGGAAATGGAAGCCGAAAAATATCTGTCGGCTACACCCAAAACTTCAGAAAAAGATACCGCCGTTGCCGACGTGAAAACCGCGCTTGACGGCGCCAGACAAATATTGATGGAACGTTTCTCGGAAGACGCGGCGTTGCTGGCGCGAGTGCGCGACCATATGACGGCGCATAGTGTCGTCGAATCGACCGTGATCGAGGGCCAGCAGGCGGCAGGCGCAAAGTTTGCCGACTACTTCAATTACAGCGAGACCTGGAAGACGATTCCTTCGCACCGCGCACTGGCTATTTTTCGTGGTCGCAATGAAGGTTTCTTGACGTCAAAGCTGATTCTCGATTCCGAAGCGGGTGAGAAAAAGCAGTCATGGAGCTCGCCGTTAAACATTTGCGAAGATTTGGTCGCGGGACACGCCAGGATCGTCAACAAAAACCGCCCTGCCGACAAGTGGCTTGCTGAGGTAGTACGCTGGACGTGGCGCATCAAGATTTCGTTGCACATGGAAACCGAGTTGATGGGCCGTCTGCGTGAAAAAGCGGAATTGGAAGCCATCAACGTCTTCGCGCACAACCTGAAGGACCTTTTGCTCGCTGCCCCTGCTGGTCCACGCGCGACCATGGGCATCGATCCGGGCATTCGCACCGGCTGCAAGATCGCGGTGGTCGACAATACCGGCCAGGTGAAGGCCACCGCTACCGTATATCCACACGAGCCACGGCGCGACTGGGATGGTGCGCTGCAAACGTTGGCGGCACTGGCGAAAGCGCATCAGGTCGACCTGATTTCGATTGGCAACGGCACCGCATCGCGCGAGACCGACAAATTGGCTGCGGATCTAATCAAATTGCTGCCGGAACAAAAAATGACCAAGATCGTTGTTTCAGAAGCAGGCGCGTCGGTGTATTCAGCGTCTGCGTTTGCGTCAAAAGAATTGCCTGATCTGGATGTGTCGCTGCGCGGCGCGATTTCGATTGCGCGGCGCTTGCAGGATCCATTGGCCGAACTGGTGAAGATCGATCCGAAATCGATTGGCGTCGGACAGTACCAACACGATGTGAACCAGACGCAATTGGCGCGTTCACTCGAATCGGTCGTGGAAGACTGCGTCAATGCGGTGGGCGTGGATGTAAATACGGCATCGGTGGCGTTGCTGGCGCGCGTGTCCGGACTGACCGCATCGGTGGCGACGAATATCGTCAATCATCGCAATACCAATGGCGCGTTCAAATCGCGTGCCGCGTTGAAATCGGTGCCGCGTTTGGGCGACAAGGCATTCGAGCAGTGTGCCGGGTTTCTGCGCATTGCCGACGGCGACAATCCGCTCGATGCGTCTTCAGTGCATCCGGAAGCGTATCCGCTCGTGGAAAAAATCCTTGGGGATATTCAGAGGGATTTGAAAGCGGTGATGGGCGATGGCAAATTACTGAAGTCGCTGGTTGCTGAAAAATACGTTGACGCGCGCTTCGGCTTGCCAACGGTGACCGATATTTTGAAGGAACTCGAAAAGCCGGGACGCGATCCGCGACCGGGATTCACCACCGCCACGTTTCAGGAGGGCGTGGAATCTCTGCGTGACCTGCAACCCGGCATGATCCTCGAAGGCGTGGTTACCAACGTGGCTGCGTTCGGCGCGTTTGTCGATATCGGCGTGCATCAGGA
>JANYFH010000098.1 GCA_025362705.1 Betaproteobacteria bacterium | reverse complement strand
GTTGCGCGGCGAATGCATCTGCCTTCGCTGTCGATCCCGGTGTTTCGCGTGCGCCATGCGCTGGCCGGATACGCCGACGCGTCATCGACGTAAACGAAACTTACGATCACTGAAAGAAAAATGATGGTGGCAATTCGATGGATGTTGGTCATGTTGAAATCCCCCCCCTTCTGGTCCATGGTTCGAGCATTGCGCTCAAGTCGAACAATAGCAATAGCGTGCTCCGATTTCCTGTGTCGAGGCTAACAGCCGACACAAAATATTGTCGCCCTCCGCAATATGAGCCGGGCACCGGAAATGCGGGCGCGTGCGTCGATTTACGGCGGCAGCAACTTCCACGCCTGCAGCAACGTCCGCAAGGCTTCGGGTTTATTGGTGGGTGCGGCGTGCCCTGCCTGATCCTGCGTATTCGCGCCGTGGCACGACGCGCACACGCGCACTTCACCCGGCTGTACCGTGATCCACACGCGTTCACGCACGACAGGGTTGCCCGCTGCATCGGTGGTTTGCCAGGCCAGCGCACGTCGCGCGGGAACGAAGGCGGCGGTGGAGCCGTCCAGCGCAATCTTCACGCTGCCGACCGGGCCGGTGGGATTGGCTGGATTTTTTCCGGCGGCATCATGCAAAGGCTGCGCGATCAGGCGTCGCCCCTGTTTGTTGCCGTAACCGCGAATCAGGTCGGCCTGATAAATCTGGAAGTGCGAGATGTCATATAGCCTGCCAGTACCGGCGCTGCCGGTTGCGATGGTTTTTGCGCCGCCCGGCACTTGCAGATTGAACGGCTGCTGTAAATCGGCGCGGTCGCGCGTGGTCTGATTGCGAGTCACGATCAGGGCGAGGTCGTTGTTCCTGAGCCACGTGCGAAACGCCGTCTCGTTCACAATCAAAAGGGGTCAGCGTGAATTGTTTTCAAAACAAATAACGCTGACCCCTTTAGTTACCCGTTTAGTTCTGACCCGTTTAGTTACCCTTATCTTGCTACGACCGCAAACCGCCCGGTAATTTGTGAACAAGAATTGTCATTACCCGAAAATCTTGCTGTGATTCCCGAAGGATTGGCCTCCATTTCGATCATGTCATAGGAGCCCGAGATCCCGGGGCAGGTATATGTGCCCGTGGAAGATCCCATCCGTCCAGCTTGGCGGTAATTGCCAACGTAGTTGCAAACGGATCCGTTTCCGTTGGTTGTCATCGCGAATGTAGTTGTGGAATTTGTAATGGAAACACCAACGACGTTTTCCAAGGTGCCGTTGTTGGCCGGATTCGAACATCCGGAAGAGGTTTGTCTGAAAACACCCGCGTAGCTTCCGGTAAGGTCATTGTTTCGAAAAGTTTGACGGGTTAACGCTTTCGTTACGAAGGTACCATCTATGCTGTAGGTTAATGTTGCAGAGTCAACGAACGCCGTAAACGTGACGTTGCCGACCGGTCGTATGGTTACCGAATTGGGATTGAAGAAGGTTCCCAGCCACGGGCCTGAGGTTTGGTACATCTGCCCGGAAAAAACAAGCGCCCCTGTGCTGGATTGACCTGTATAGGAAGTTTGTCCCGTATAGAAGGTGGGGCGATTGTCGGTGCCGTAGACAAACAGCGCCAGAAAGACGACTTCACGTTGGTGCGTTACTGTTACACCCCAGCCTGACTCATTGGCGTTCCACCAAAGGTCTGTGAGATCGGTTGTAAACGTGTTTGCCCAAGCGAACGGGGAACACAACCACAGTGAGACAAGGCATGCTGCGTATTTTTTCATTTCAACTTTCCAATTTTTCAGTGAACAAAGTTGCTTGCCATTCATGGTTTACGTAGTATTTCTCGATCCAGAATACTTTTCCATTGGTTCATCTACTCATAAATATGTAGGACGAAGCCGATCACCGATGACCTCGGTGGAATTGAACGATCATCCTCGCTAGTCTTTTTGCTTTCGGTTTTCCTCTTCGCGCTTCTGATCTTCGCTATCTTTTTTCTTGTCTTTCGGCTTAACCGCGACCGGCTTGGGCTCCTGACCAGGTGCCCCCGCGTTTGGTGCTGGTGGGGATTGCGGCGGAACTGACATGGGTTGTCCGCGTTGTTCGATCTTGCCTCGCTGCTCGGATCTTCCAGGCTGCTCCTGCGGCTGGGCAGGTGGTCGAGGCGGCGAAACTTGTGGAGGCGCAACCGGCGCTGGTGCCGACGGTACGGCGAGCGGTAGTGTGCGCTGTTGTTCGCCCTTGTCGCGTTGCTCGGGTCTGCCGCGTTGTTCAGGCGGCCGTGCCGTTGGTGCCGGCGGCGCGACTTGCGTTGGCGCGGCAGGGGCAGGTGATACGACTTGTGGTGGCGCGACTGGTTGCGCACCCGGGTGTTCGCTCCGTCCCCGCTGCTCGGGTCTGCCGCGTTGTTCAGGCGGCTGTGCGGCAGGTGTCGACGGTGCGGCTTGCGGCGGTGCTACTGGCGGGGGAACAACTGAAACCGGAGCCGCGCCTGGCTGGGGCGCCATTGGTTGTACGCGCTGTTCTCCCCTGCCACGTTGCTCGGGCCTGCCGCGTTGTTCGCCGTTTCCACGTTGCTCCGGTGTTTGCGCTGCCGGTGGCGTGAGTTGCGGTGGTGCGTCCGGGGCACGCGCCGTGCCCGGTGTTGCAGGGGCCATACGCGCATCGGAATTTCCGCGTCTGTCACCGACACTGGCAGCGGGCGCAACACGTGGCGGGAGCGCAGTTGGCGGCGCTGCTTGTGCCGGGGCAACCACTTTAACGACCGGTGCCGGAACGACTGCGACAGGTTTCAATTCCCTGCGCGCGGCGGCATTGAGCGGAATACCCGGCTCTGCCGCCAGTTGCTGCCGTTGCGCCGCAAAACCAATTTGTGCCGGCGGCGGCGCGGTACGGGCAACGACGGGGCGATCAAACATCTGTGCAGGAGGCTGGTCGCCCCGCGCGGCAGCACCACGTACGCTTTTCTCTGTCGGTGCCACACGCGGAACGGCGGCCACCGGCGCGCTGGCAATCATTTCCCTGGATACCTTTACTGCCGCGCTGGAGACTGATTGCGACTGCACGAACGCAGCCGTCGGAACGGCAACAACAGCACCAGGCACTTGTCGGTTGGCGTAGATGATGTTGGTTACATTCGTGTTGTTGTAGGTATTATTGATGACGGTATTGTTGATGACAGTATTGTTGATCACGGTATTGCTGCGGTTAATATTCTCGAAATAACCACGGCTCACCACGTAGGACGGTTGATAAATCTCGCGCGGCGCAAGCGGGAACCACGCTACGCCACCGACATTGCCGCTGGAGATCGAAAGCTGGAAATTGTTGCCACCGACGAACGCAACCAGTGCGGGAGCGTAATAGGCGCGGCTACGTACCGGACCGGGTACCCAACCCCATGTTCCACTCATATTCGCCCAGCGACCATAATGGGATACTGCGTAACCCCAAGGCGCGTCATCCACCCACGTCCAGCCCCATGGATCGATCCATGCCCAGTGTCCGTCGCGATAAGGGGCCCAGCCGACGGCTACACGATTCGGGACCCAGACGTTGCCATAGGTATTGTCGACGCGCCAGGTGCCGTTCGTATCGAGATCTTCATAGCCGACCACGTCTTGCGATACATAACGGGCGGAGCCCGAATTGTCGTAGCGGCGATCGCGATCACTAGCCCAGCGATCAAATTCGTCAAAGCGCGGCACGTCGAGGTACTCATAATCGCGCAAGCCGGTACCCACGAAGCGATACGATTGCCGCGAATCGACAACATAAGCTGCGCCTTCGCCATACGCTTCGCCTTGACCCCGGCGCACGACGATGTCGGTGGCGTAGCCTTCCGGGTCTACGGTAATCCGGTATTCACCGGGTTGACGCAACGTAAAGGCGAGATTCGGTGTGTCCACCTCAAAAACTTGGTTGCGGTCGAGCCGTCGTACGCGGATGTTCAATGTGCCCTGCGTCAATTGCAGTTGGGCAATGCGGTCGTCGAGATTGATCACGGATAAGTTCGTAAATGCGTTCATCCGAATCACTGCGCCACCGACCTGGATTTCGGCACGCGCACGCGCATCCGCCCACAGGCGATCACCGGTGCCCAGTGGCCGGTTAATCCTGGCCTGCACCCAATCGTTTTCACCAGCAGGCGAGAAGCTGACCACGCCACTTGCGTATCCAAGACGCGCGACGCGCGAAGGCGGATCAGCGTTGGCCCAGTCACTGAAAGCCAGCAGCGCGACGCAGGTACCGAAGGCGAAGGCACGGAGGTGGACGGCATAATTTTTCATGGGAATTCCTGACAGAATAAATATTGTTTGATCCGATTGCAGGCGCTATGGCATCCAGAAGTGTGGAAGCTCGCAATAGACATGCGCTTTTCGCTTCCCATCCAAACCAGTAAACGCGGGTCGGGTTTATTCGTTGACGCTTGCGGCTTGTCTGATCTGGTCGTGGGTTACGTTGAGAACGTAGGCGTTCAATTCGTTGTCGTGCTGCATTGCTTTCCACGGAACGGCGTAGCGTCTTTCGCCCATGTTAAGAAAACTGCAGAACGAAAGTATCAAGTAGCCGATACGACCGTTGGCGGCATCGATCAGGACTTCTTCAACCTTGCCCAAGTCTTCGTTTCGGCGGCTTACCACCTTGGCGCCGATGATGTTGGCTGTCCTCGCCGCAAGCGTTGCAGCAGGCGCAGCGGCAGGGCGGGTAATGACCAGCTTCAGATAGCTGGCAGGTCCGGAATTGTTCAACGCGCACTCTTCGATTCAATGTGTAGCCACATTTTGAATCGGCACAATAGGGCGGCGTATCGGAAGAAATCTCAAAACAATGTAGGACACGACGCTGCGAGACAACGGTAAGACCCAAGATCCAATCGGTCTGCACATTGCCCTGGAACTTGTGGCAAGAAGGCTGGTAGATCGGAAAAAATTTGGAATGACGAAAGTCAGTTCCATGCTGCCCCTGAAACTCGGGCCTCCGAGTTTGAATCGGCTCGCTCTGTGCGTTGTCGCACAGACTGATGCCCACGATTGCGTAGGATTCCATTTCGGGGCACAAACAGGGTTAGGGATGTCAGGGACTGGCCCATACTGACCTACATGCACGATCCGTAACCACATCACATTTCAAACTGGAGACTGAATCATGAATCGCACACGGCGCCTTCTCACTGCTCTCATTGCCATTCTTGGCATTTTTACTTTTGTCGATGGCGCGGTCGCTGCACCCAAGGCAAAACATCACCATCAAAACGGGAAAAAACTACTCGGCGAGAAAATAAAAATCAATGGAAACCATGTAGTTGACAAGAAAGGGGTGCACACCGTTTCGGTCGATGTCAAAGACGGAAAGATCGCGGCGTTCCACGTCAAGCACGACAAAAAAGGCGAACTGCCGATCAAGAAATATAAGACCGAAAAGAAAATGGCCCGAGCGGATGGGCTTCAATATGCATCCTATCTATTGGCGCAAGCGCAATCCCTGGGGACGGTCTATATCGGTTATGCCTACATTGACGAGTATGGCGACGAGGAAATTTACTGGTACCCGTACGAGATGATTCTTGACGGCGATACTGGTGCGGTCGAATATATTCCCATTTACTAAATGAAGAATTTGTCATGCCTCGCAGGATGTACCGCACAGTGAAGATTAAAACACCGGTTCTGAATGTTTCAACTCTCCCAGAACGTGCCGGATTGACGCGGTAACTGGACGACCTAATATGTTCTTCATCACAAGCCACCATTTAGTTGGCAGCATACGCAGATATCGCCAATCATCATCAGGAGAAATGTAATGGCACACATCATTGCAGGGCGCTTTGAAACCAAGGCGAAGGCTGACGCGGCTGCGGCGACAATTGTTCGTTACGTTGATCGCAGTGACATATGCATTTTCCATAACAACCCGCCTGGGCAACATGGCAATGACATGATTGCCGAAACTGAAGACATGAATCCCGGCTTGAAAGCCGATGGCGAGTCTGCGGTCACGACGGCACTCGCGGCGGGCATGGCAACTGGTGCCATTGGCATGGTTGGTGGTCCGGTTGTGGCGCTGGCTGCGGCTGGTGTGGGAGCCTATACAGGATCACTCGTAGGTGCGATGGGTGGCATGCAGGATGAACAATCGCGGCAATTGCCACAGCTTCGTCCCGCGGGCGTGATTCTGGCTGTTCGCATTGCCCGCACACCGAGCGAGAAACTTGTGATCGACAATTTGCGAAATAGTGGTGCCGAGGATATTGAACAAGCGGAGGGCGAATGGCGCAGTGGTGATTGGGTAGACTTCAATCCTGTCCAGGAACCTCATCTGGTTGCAGCATAAATCTGCGCAGGCGCTTACTGCTTTTTGCCAAGTGCGACCCGGTACTCTTCTAGTCTTTTCTCGTAATCCGCCGAATCGCCGAACTCAATGAAGCCAAGGTAGCGTTTGTGTGTGCCGAGTATCTTGTGCGCGTGTTTGATTGGACAAAAATACTGCTCGGTCCTGGACACAATCTCTGCGATGTAGGCGGTTAGCCCGGCACCGTACGCGCAATACGTGCAGTGAAATTTTTCGATGAAGTTAAGGTATTCGAGATGCTGCCGATCCAGCACGATGTAATCGCGGCGGCGAACTTTGATGACGCCGTAGATCGGAAAGCACGTCGCCTGATAAAAACTCACGAACGCATCGAGAATCAGCAGCGGAAAAATCATGCCGTAAATGATGGGCCCGGTGATGAGATTTTGCGGGCGGTAGGTCACCAGCCAGTGGAAAAAATTCTTTTTCAATTTGCGATGCGTTTGTTTGACGGCTTTTTCGAATTCGATGCGCCTACCCTTGATTTCGAAAAACATCTTCGTCTCTTGTTCGTGCAGCACCGTACTCATCTCGTCCTCGAGTGCTGCCATCTGATTCAACAAACCGCGAATACGATCATTCATGTGGCTCCGATCCGGTCGCCCGGTGATTGACTTGGCGCAAAAAAAAACCGCCGAGCGTGATTGTGAGCCGATTGCCGGAAAAAGGCTGCCTCGACAGGGTATTTTTGACTCGCGATCATTGAAAGAAAAATTATTACCGCAAGTCGAGCATACTTTAGCGGCGCGAATTCTGCGACCGCCAAAGCGCGTAGCGGCGCGATTCACATGCAATGGAACAGCTACCAATTTACGATTTAAGAAGATAGACCCACGCCCAACAGCCAGCCACAGCGAAGCAGTGGCGCACGAATAATTACGGTGGCAGCAACTTCCACGTCTGCAGCAATGTGCGCAAAGCTTCGGGTTTATTGGTGGGTGCGGCGTGCCCCGCCTGATCCTGCGTATTCGCGCCATGGCACGACGCGCATACGCGTACTTCGCCCGGCTGCACTGTGATCCACACACGCTCGCGTACGACGGGGTTACCCACTGCATCAGTGGTCTGCCACGCCAGCGCACGACGCGCGGGAACGAAAGCGGCGGTGGAACCATCCAGCGCAATTTTCACGCTGCCGACCGGGCCGGTAGGATTGGCGGGATTCTTTCCGGTGACATCATGCAAGGGCTGCGCAATGAGACGCCGCCCCTGCTTGTTGTCATAGCCGCGAATCTGGTCGGCCTGATAAATCTGGAAGTGTGAGATGTCATATAGCCTGCCAGTGCCAGCCGAACCGGATGCGACGGTTTTTGCACCGCCCGGCACTTGCAGATTGAACGGCTGCTGCAAGTCGGCGCGGTCGCGGGTAGTTTGATTACGGGTCACGATCAGCGCGAGGTCGTTGTTCCTAAGCCACGTGCGAAACGCCGTCTCGTTCACGCCTTCTTCACTGAAGACCATGCTCTCAGGCGCTTCCAGTGCGGCGGCTGGCCGCGAGGGACGAGGCCGTGCAATGACCTCAACCGCTTCGATTTCCCAGAGCAGGCCATTGAAAGTCAGCAACGCATCCGGGCTGTACCAAGATACCGATTTTGTAATGCCACCGGTCAGTGATGCACCGGGTACATAAAGTCCGTTGCTCAGCGTGAGCGGTTTAAGGCGGAATTCTGTGATCTGCGCAACGGTTGGCGATGTTGCAGGGGTGTGGCTCGCGATCAGGCTTCCGGAAGACATCGGCAGCGGATTGCGATAGCGCCCGCCAGGGGAAGACGGTGCAGAGGGAAGAGGCGGCGCGGTCACGTCGCTCAATACCATGCCCTCAGCGGTCAGCGCGGGGGAACCTGTGAGCTTCACGATCTGGTCGGAAGTGAGGGAGCCAAATTCACGCGCGGAAATGCCGAAGTAGGTGCCAGGATTCGCCGGGTCTTCGCGAAGATGGAACAAGCCACCGTCCATGCGCACCGTCTTCAGGTTGGCGTGTATGGAATCGTTGGTGTAGTAAGACAACTTGGGGTCCGACGCGAATGACGGCGGAATATAGCCAAATGCCAACTCATGTCGACCGACGTGATTAAGCGTTTCTTCATTAGTGCCGTCTTCGTTCATCTGCCACGGCGTAAAGAAATTCGAGGTGTAGCCATTCACCGGTCCGAACGCGGGGCTGGTGCTGGGATCGCGGGTCTCGGGGAACAATTCGTTGCGGCTGTTCAAGCCGGCGGCCCCAACACTTTCGTCGGGGTAGTTGAACGAGCCGTTGGGCGGCGGCATGCTACCGATCACAGCGGCCCGATCCGCATCCGCCTGCTGATCCTGCTGCATGTGGTCCCAGCGGGTAAAAATCACCCGGCCAAAACTATCGATGCTCGGTGAAAATGCGCCGCTGGGCGCATGGTTAAGCAAGCGTAAATCGGCGGTTGCAGGATTGAGGCTCCATATTCCCGTGACAGTGGCGGTGCTTTCGTATTCGTCGAGTTGCGGGTAGAGGTGTGCCGCACCATTGCGTGGCCGATCAGATGTGAACAGGATGCGGTCGTCGGTGCCGTAAAACGGCGAGATGTTGTTGAATGTCAAAGGTTGATTGGGTACCTTGGTGACCGTCGCGGTTTGCCCCGTACCCAAGCCAGACACTTCGTACATTTGCCAGTAATAAGTTGCCACCTCAAATTGCACGGTCGGCGCACCGACGACCATGCTGAACACCGCCTTGCTGCCGCTCCAATGCACGGTTGGTTCACGCACCGCGATGGCGTTGGCGAGTTGCATGCCGTCCATGCCGAATCCGGCTTCTTTTGTGAGATTGCGTAGCGTGCCATTGGCGTAACGCATCATCAGATCACCGCCGCGTACGACCGAATCCATGTTGGCGAGGTGATTGCCAAAGGTCGAGGCGCGGCTGGCGAAATCGTTCATGGTCGGTACCTGCGCGACGAACATGATGGTGCCAGGCGGCGGAACGTTTACCGGTGGCAAGCCAACTGCGCGTGATTTGACGGCGGAAATGTCTGCCGAATTGATGGCGCCGGTTGCGTTCACATCAAAGCGGAAATTCGCGGCCGTCGCGGCACGTCCGGAACGCGCCTTGATGCCATTGACGTCGTTCACATCCACTGAGAGTGTCTCGTTCACATCGCCAAAAAGAAAGCCGACCGAGGCAGATGCATTGACCAATGTGCCATTTACCGTCGGTAATGAAATGTTCACGCGCTTGTTGTCCGCCAGCGAGGACAGCGAGACCACAACTTCATTGTCAATCGGAGTCGATGTGGCAGCGACAGTTACCGCGGATTCATCAACCGCCGTGACCGGGCCGATGGAATTGACGGTCGCATTGAATTGGAAAACGATGTTGTGATTTGCGCCAATAATGCGCGGCTCAACGTTAACTGCACCAGCGATCGGTATCGAGGCATCAATCGTCACATCGAACACACCGGCGCTACCGTGTGTCTTGCGCGACTTCACGCCGATCAGCGTCAATGGTGCAGCAACTATCGGCGTGACGCTCACGGTGCCTGAGGGCGCGCTGACGCCCGAGGCATTGGTGGCGGTGACGGAGCAGTCGTAAGCGGTGCCATTGACCAGGCCGCTCACGGCGATGGGTGCGGTTGCGCTGTTACCGGTGGCCGCGCCGCCGATACCCGGCGTGCAAGTTGCGGTGTAGGCGGTGATGGCGCTGCCGCCCGTCGACGCCGGCGCTGCAAAAGATATGAACGCCTGTGCGACACCAGCAGTGGCGGTGCCGATAGTCGGTGCGCCGGGCGTTTGTGACGCGGCGTTACCTGCGGCAAATGCCAGCGTGGATGCTATAGCGAAACTGGAA
>JANYFH010000071.1 GCA_025362705.1 Betaproteobacteria bacterium | reverse complement strand
AGGTGGTGAATGAATTGATGGGGGCGACAGTTGCACAGAACGAGCGCTGCTGCGGCGAATCGGGAACACTGGCGGCAACCCGCGCTGATATCTCGACTCAGGTGCGGTTTCGCAAGGAAGAAGAAATGCGTAAAGGTGCAGACAATATACGCGCCGACGGATTCAAGGGTGACGTCAAAATCCTGACCTCCTGCCCCTCCTGTTTGCAGGGTTTGTCACGCTTTGACAACGATAGCAGTACCACAGCAGACTATATCGTCGTTGAAATAGCCAAACATGTATTGGGCGTAGACTGGCTTCCCGAATATGTAAAGCAGGCCAACGAGGGCGGCATCGAAAGGGTACTGTTGTAGTTGTACCGCAGCAGGATTGGCATCTTGCGGAAGGGACTAGCCGTATAGATCGAATCACGCGTCCTGATCCACGCCGATTTGCTCAGCGTTACGCATCATTCTCAATGCCCTGCAATTTTCGTATATGCGTTTTTTACGCCACCTAACTTACCGATTGATAGACAACATGCACAACCGCCTTTCATTTCTGACGGCCTTGATATTCGTTGCGATGACCTTTCCAGCGGTAGGGGCGTCGCCGGAAGACTCGCCAATTTCATACGCCGCGAACCCAAGCTTGCCATGGCGCGACAATACCCGCCAGATCATTGTGAAATACAAGGATCGTGTCGCCGCAGCATCCCCTGGCAAAGTGGCAGCAAGCCGTTCGATGCGAACGCTCTCAGCCATGGCCGAGATTGAACTCAATTTCGTCCGCGAGATGTCAACCGGCGCGCAAGTGCTGCGCCTGCCGCAATCGATGCCGCGCAGCGACGTAGAGGCAATCGCAAGAAAAATCGCCGCCGACTCCGACGTAGAATACGCGGAACCCGATGCCATTGTGTATCCGACACTCACGCCGAACGATCCACAGTTTCCCCTTCAATGGCATCTGACAGATCCGATGGGAGGAATCAATGCGCCGACGGCGTGGGATATCACCACCGGCAGTATCAACACCGTCATCGCGGTAATCGATACTGGTCGTACTCCGCATCCGGATCTTGATGCAAGAATGCTGCCCGGCTACGACTTGATTACCGAGCCGGCCAGAGCCAATGATGGTGACGGGCGTGACGCGGACGCCAATGACGAGGGTGACTGGACAACTGCAGCAGATAAGACGGCAATCGGCTCTACAAGTTGCACGGAACGCGCTGCCTCCAGTTGGCACGGTACGCTTGTGGCAGGCGTGATCGGCGCAACAACGCAGAATGGTACTGGTCTTGCCGGCATCGACTGGGCGGCGCGCATTTTGCCGGTACGGGTGCTGGGGAAATGCGGTGGCACAACGTCTGACGTTGTCGACGCGATGATGTGGGCTGCGGGCAATCAGGTTCCCGGCATTCCCGATAACCCCAATCCGGCCAAGATTCTCAATCTCAGTCTCGGCAGTGCGGGAAGCTGCTCGAACAGCGAGCGAACGGTTATTAACCAGCTCGTAGCAAGCGGAAAAATTATCGTCGTTTCTGCCGGTAACGACAACAGCAGTGCCGATCAGGCACCCGCCAGTTGTCCGGGTGTAATCAATGTGGCCGCTGTGGCGCGCAGTGGAAGCAAGGCATCGTATTCGAGCTTTGGCAGCAAAGTGACGCTCGCCGCCCCTGGTGGGGACGGCGGCGATCTGATCACCCTCAGCAATACTGGCACCACGGTTCAAGGCTCGGCCACCATCACCGGTACCAGCGGCACGAGTTTTTCGGCGCCCGTCGTCAGCGGCGTCATTTCGTTGATGCTTGCACTTCGGCCCGATCTCGATTCCGCTGCCGTGACACGTATTCTGGCCGCATCAGCGCGACCATTTCCCGATAGCACATGCGATACCAGTATTTGCGGTGCCGGCATCGTCGATGCGGCTGCTGCACTTCGGTCCACGCGTGATCAATCCATTGGTGTCGCGACATCGGTTGGGTTTCAGGATGCCGACGTCGGACGCCCCAATTCTGACGTCATCCTCAAAGTAACTAACCTGGCTTCGATCCCGGCGACAATCAACTCGGCAGTCATCGTTTCCGGTGGTGGAGATTTTTCCATCAGTGCCAACACCTGCCTCGGTGCTGTAGTCGGTGCCAACACCAGTTGCAATGTCACCTTGCGCTTCAACCCGGCCGCAAAGGATGCGCGACAGGGCGAACTGTCCATGGTGGCGAGCGATGGTCGAACCTATCGCGTGAGCCTTAGCGGATTTGCCTACCCTGCGGCGAAAATCAGCCAGCAAACCGCCGGTACCAGCAGCGCGCCACTCTACATCGCGAAGGCACCTGACGGCAGCTACTGGTACACGCAATCGAGCGCCAGTCGCATTGCACGCATGACCCCGGCCGGCGAAGTGACTGAATATTCGCTGCCTTCGCCGAAGAGCAGTCCCTTCGACATCGTCGCCGGAGCCGATGGCAATATGTGGTTCACCGAAATCGGGGACACGCCTTCCGACGGCGGGCGGATCGGCCGAATCTCTCCCACGGGTACCATTGCCGAATTCACGTTGCCGACCATCACATGCCAGCCGCGCGGTATTGCCGCAGGACCTGACGGCAACATCTGGTTCACCGAAATCGCA
>JANYFH010000059.1 GCA_025362705.1 Betaproteobacteria bacterium | reverse complement strand
GATACGCGGAACAACTCGCCGGCACCTTCGGCGTCGGAGGCGGTAATGATCGGCGTGTTCACCCACAGAAATCCGTGTTCGTGAAAAAACCGGTGAATGGCCGAGGCAATGGTGTGACGCACGCGTGTGGCCGCGCCGATCACATTGGTGCGGGGACGCAGATGCGCGACCTCGCGCAGGAATTCCATCGTGTGTACTTTGGGTGTGATCGGGTAGGTGTCGGGATCATCGACCCAGCCGACGACATTGATCGCGGTGGCCTGCATTTCGAAAGGTTGCCCTTTCGCAGGCGAAGGCACAATCACGCCGGTCGCTTCCACGGCGCAACCAGCGGTGAGCTTTTGCACTTCGTTCGCGTAGTTGGCGAGTGTGTTGGGCACCACGACTTGCACCGGATGAAAGCACGAGCCATCGGAGACGTTCACGAATGAAATGCCTGCCTTGGAATCGCGGCGTGTTTTTACCCAGCCCTTGATGGTGACGGCGCCATGGGTGAGGCCCAATGACGCCTTGCCGGAGAGAACGTCGAGACAGCTGAGTGCGGACATGTGCTTAAAACCTTCTTTTGAGATACGAACATTTTATCGCGTTTGATTTGTGGCTCCCGCAATTGCTGCGCAAGCGGGACAACAATAAAAATGTCATTTCGAGTGTAGCGAGAAATCTGATTTTATTTATTCATGCAGGCAACAGCAGATTTCTCGCTACGCTCGAAATGACCGCGCAGGCAGAGTGAAATTAGAAAACTCTAGCATTGGCCGACATTTCAGGCCAAAAATGCTCCAAAAGCCGCACCAGTGCTTGAGTTTCCCATATTTTCTCCAGCGCATCCCACAGCGACGGTTACAATGCCCAATGACCACCAATGCAACACCCTACGACCGTCTCACCCCCGATGTCATCCTCGATGCCATCGAAAGTACCGGCTATCTTGCCGACGGTCGTATGCTCGCGCTGAACAGCTACGAGAACCGCGTCTATCAGATCGGCATCGAAGAAGACAAGCCACTTATCGCCAAATTTTATCGCCCCGCTCGCTGGAGCGACGCGCAGATTCTGGAGGAACACGCATTCACGCAGGAACTTGCGGATCGCGAAATCCCGGTTGTGCCGCCGCTCAATATCGGTGGAAAAACACTGTTTGAGTTTGACGGCTATCGCTTCAGTCTTTCACCCAGGCGCGGTGGCCGCGCACCGGAACTGGATAACCCTGAAGTACTCGAATGGATGGGCCGCTTCCTCGGTCGCATTCACGCTGTCGGCGCGATTCGTCCGTTCGCGCATCGCCCCGCAATTACCATCGCCGCCTTCGGCGATCAGCCTCGCGATTGGCTGTTGCAGCACAAGTTCATTCCCACAGATTTGCGTGAAACCTGGTTGAGTGTGCTCGATCAGGCGCTGGCTGGCGTGCGCACCTGCTATGCACAAGCGGGTGACGTTAAAAATATTCGGCTGCACGGTGATTGCCACGCAGGCAACGTGCTCTACACCGACGATGGCCCACATTTTGTTGATTTCGACGATTGCCGCAGTGGACCCGCCATGCAGGATTTGTGGATGCTGCTATCCGGTTCGCGTGAGGAAATGACGCGGCAATTGCGCGACGTGCTCGAAGGCTATGAAGAGTTCGCCGACTTTGACCGGCGCGAGCTGCTTCTGCTTGAAGCGCTGCGTACGCTGCGCCTAATTCACTATTCGGCGTGGCTCGCGCAACGCTGGGATGATCCGGCATTTCCGCTGGCGTTTCCGTGGTTCAACACGCAGCGCTATTGGCAGGACCGGATTCTGGAACTTCGCGAACAGGTGGCGGCAATGCAGGAAGGGCCGTTGTTGCTTTCTCGATAGAATACTGAATTGTCTTTTTCCCATTCAGGTCCGCTCAACCCATGAAAAAAATTGCGATCCTTGTCGTTCTTGTGCTCATCGTCGGCGCTTATGTGTGGAAGCGTTCCGTGGAATCGGAAGCGCCGTTGCCTGCATCGAGCAATATCGCGGCGTCAAAGTCAGACGGAAAACTGTCAGCCTCTGCCGTACTTAACATCGATCCTGCGACGCGCTCTGCGCCAGCCCCCGTATCCCGCACGGTGTTGCCGGCGGTATCGCCTTTCATGCAAGCCTTCCTTGATCGCAAAGACTGGGCAGGTCTTTACCGTCGCGTAAAAGAGGCGCCGGCGACGCCCGAAACCCAATACCTGCAAGCCGAAATTCTCGCCGCGTGCGCCAAGCGCATACCCGCAGCCGGTGCAACGCCGCCCAGAACAGATTCGCGGGAAGAGAAACGTGCGAAGTTCCTCGCCAGTCTCGCGCCGAACGACCCACAGCTCGAAAAACGCAAAGTGGCATGGGAGCAGATGAACGTTGACCGGTGCGGTGAACTCGCCCAATTGGAATACAACGCAGCCGAGGTCAACAAGCTGGTGGAAGCCGCGGCCGCAGGCGGTGACCCGCGTGCCAAGGCGTGGCTTCTCGCCAAACAAATGCAGGATGATCGGGAAGCAGCAGGCCGCAAGTCCATTGCCGCAGGCGGGCCACCGGGACCCACCGGTTACGAACTCACCGATGCGCAGTTTGCGTCAATACGACAGTTGCTTGCCGTGCAAGACCCGCTCGTGATCAGCGAATTTCGCAATATCCTGGCGAGCACCATCGACGGCGGCAGCATCCGCATTGGACCGAACCAGATCACGATCGACAATCAGGCGATGTATAACGCATTGGCCCTGGTAGCCTGTGATTTCGGCGCACCCTGCGCGCAGGATTCGCCAGCCATTTTGGCCGAATGTGCAGTACAGGGCCGCTGCAGCGCCAGCAATTTGTACGATCACACGCTTTACTATGGCGTCTCACCCTATGGCGCGCAGCTGGTAGAACAGTACCGGCAATGGCTGGGCCAAATGATCGGCTCAGGCGACATGAGCCAGCTCAATCTTGTCCGTGGCCCCAACACACCCGGCGGCAGCTATATGTTTGGCGGTCGCCGGCGCAATTGAACACGACGCGTTTGCGCGGGCAGCAATGAATCCACGCTTCTCACTCGTCATCCCCGCCTACAACGAAGCCAGCTTGCTTCCGGCGCTGCTCGACAGCGTCGATGCGGCGCGCTCACAGTATCGCGGCGGTGCCAACGCCATCGAAGTCATCGTCGCCAATAACGCATCCACCGACGAGACCGCCGCGATTGCTGCCGCGCGTGGTTGCCGCGTTGCGACTGTCGAAAAACGCGCCATCGCCGCCGCGCGCAACGGCGGTGCTGCAATTGCAGAAGGCGAAATTGTTTGTTTCATCGACGCCGATTCGCAGATTCACGCCGACACCTTTAACGCCATCGACGACACTTTTGCAAAAGGCAACGTCATCGCGGGCGCGACTGGCATCAGGCCCGACCGCTGGTCGCTCGGCCTCATTGCGACGTGGATGATGGCCTTGCCGATTGTTTATCTGACGGGTGTGGATGCAGGCGTCATCTTTTGCCGCCGCGCCGATTTTGAAACCATCGGCGGCTACGACGAGAGCCTTTTATACGCAGAAGACATTCAAATACTGATCAACCTGAAACGCCTCGGGCGAACACGAGGCCAGCGTTTTCGGCGTGCGCGCGGTGTGATCGCCTATACGTCAACGCGCAAGTTCGACAAGCACGGACATTGGCACTACTTCATCGATATGCCGCGCGTGGCGTTCTGGATGCTGTTCAACAAAAGCCGCAGCGAGAAATTTACGCGGGC
>JANYFH010000056.1 GCA_025362705.1 Betaproteobacteria bacterium | reverse complement strand
AAGCCCGCCGGTCGTGGTGGGAGCGGCAACAGTCGCTAACGCGTTCGTTGACCACCGACGTTAAGAACAAAAAACGGCCGTGCAATTGCTACGACCGTTTTCTTTCGACAAAACGGGGAAACCCCAGCACCGGAGCGGCCTTCGTGACGAAACTCCTCCAAACACCGCACCAGTGCTGGATCTAAGTTAAAAAATCGCCAATGCCGACATGGGTTCTGTCGACGTGCGCAGCCCCGGTAGAATGCATAGTCGATATCGCATCGATCCGCTGTCCCATGGGGAAGAGATGATTACCTTTGGAGCAATCCCTCGCACGATTGTCATTTCTCTCGTCGTGACCGCAATCACAACGTCGACTGCGTTCGCGCAATCACCGAAACCGGTACCGAAGGCAAAGCCCTCTTACGCCGAATTGCTCGCGACATCCACGCCCGCAGACTGGCGACCTTTGGATCTGGAAAGCACGCTCTACATGGATTTGCCGACTGGCCGCGTAGTCATTGAGCTCAATCCTGCGTATGTACCTGCGCACGCAGACAACATCCGCACATTGGTACGCGAAGGTTATTTCGATGGCCTCGCGATTCTCCGTTCGCAGGATAACTACGTCGTGCAATGGGGTGACCCGGAGGCGAACAATACCGAGCCCAGCAAAGCGCGCGTAATGAAGCAGGGCAAGAAAACGCTTATTCCCGAATACACGCGTGTGCTGGACAACAAACTCAACTTCACGCGCTTGCCCGACATCGACGGCTATGCGCCGCAAGTGGGATTTTCAAATGGTTTTCCGGTCGGCCGCAATCCAAAAACAAATCAAACATGGCTTGCCCACTGCTATGGCATGGTCGGCGCGGGACGTGACAACGACGACAACAGCGGCAGTGGCGCCGAACTGTATGTGGTTACCGGCCATGCGCCGCGCCATCTCGATCGCAACATCGCGGTGTTGGGTCGCGTAGTGCAGGGTATGCCGCTGCTGTCAGTCCTGCCGCGCGGTACGGGGCCGTTGGGTTTTTACGAAAAAGCAGAACAACGACTGCCGATCAAGTCGATTCGCGTCGCCGCTGATGTTCCCGCAGCCGAGCGCACCAATCTGGAAGTGATCCGCACCGACACCAGGTTGTTTACGACGATTGTCGAAGCGCTGCGCAATCGTGGCGGCACCTGGTACAAAGTACCGGCTGGTCATATCGAGTTGTGCAATGTGCCGATTGCCGTACGTGCTACTGGCGCGGGGACAACAAAATAAGCAATTGCATGTGCAGACCGGAATGTCGCGCGCAGTTAAATTGAATGTTTCGCGTCTATGTACTCGCTTGCATCGATTGCATCTGATGCGTCCAGCCAGTGTCTCGCCGTAACCACCACGCAGGCGTTGTCGTCAGCCATCGCGTCCCTTGCACGCGTCCGCACTTCGTCGATGGCTCTGTGTTTTATCGACCCGATCGGGTCGATTGCGTAACCCACCCACACCGGGATTTTCACGATATGGTCATTCACCAGTTTGATGATCAGGCCCTGCGGAGAGCGCACATAGCCGACGATTTCCCGGATCGGCTTTACCCTGTCGTTCAGTTCTTCGGCGCTTTTCATGAATCCGGCGTCGCAGGCTGTCGCTGTATTCGTGCCGATGGCGACATCGCGGTGAGCGATTACGTAGACGGCATCGAGCTTTACGTCGACTGCTGCCTCAATCCTGGCCTCAACGGTCGCTTCAACCTTCGCCGGCTCCGGGCACAACGGAAAACAATCTGATTCGGACGCCATCGTCGTCAGCGGCAGGCCAAGGAAGGTGACTATCGCGGTACCAACCAACAGTTTGCGTTTCATGACGACTTGCTCCGCGGTATTTTGTTTTTACGCGTTGTCGCTGCGTTAGATTCGATTCAGCTTCTGTGCGACTTGGCGTGAAAACATTTTTCTCCAGGTCTCGCCAGCAATCAATACCGGCATGATGTAGTATCGAATAACGATACCCAACGTACGGAAACGCACGACAATGACCAGCAAAGCACACACCAGCACCCTGATTCGCGCGCTGAAAGCCACGCTTAAATCCCGTTCAATCACCTATGACGATCTTGCCAGGCGCCTGCAGCTATCGCATGCGAGCGTGAAGCGCCTGTTCGCTGAAGAAACCTTTACGTTGAAGCGCATCGAGGAAATCTGCAATGTGCTGGAGATCGATTTTTTTGACCTCGCACGTCTCGCGCGCGGCGCGAGTGCCGACACCGATGAGATGACCGTCGCGCAGGAAACTGCGCTGGCCGCCGATGCGCGCCTGCTCGGCATGTTTTATCTGGTATTCAATGAATGGACGTTTGACGCAATACTGGAAACCTACGACATCACCAAGGCCGATTGCACGAAAGTGCTTTTGCATCTCGACAAATTACATCTCATCGAGCTGGGCGCGAATAATATATTGCGCCTCAAGGTGCCTAAAACGTTGCGCCTTCAACGCGACGGGCCGATCCGTCGCTCGCATGGTGAAGCGGTAATCAACGATTTTCTGGACGTGGATTTTGCCCGGATGGGCGGCTATTTCCGCTTCGAATTTCGTCAGCTATCGCATGCCTCCGTTGCGCATCTTGAAAGGAAGCTCGAACGGATCGCGCAGGAATTGCACGAGTTGGCGGACCTTGATGGCTACCTGCCTTCCGATCAGCGGCA
>JANYFH010000020.1 GCA_025362705.1 Betaproteobacteria bacterium | reverse complement strand
GTTTCCGGAACCAATTTCGTGGCGGTCACGCTTACCAGTATCCCCGATGCTCGCCGAATCACCGTCATGTTGAACGGCGTAAATGGTTCCCTCAACACATCGGTATCGTTAGCCTTTCTTGTCGGCGACCTGAACAACACGCTCAGCGTGGACGCCGTTGACCTTAGCAGCGTCAAGGCACGGGCAGGCCAGACCGTTAACGCCAGCAATTTTAAGTACGACGTCAATACGTCCGGCAGCATCAATGCGGCCGATATCGCCGTCGTGAAATCGCGTGTGGGCACATCGCTGGGTACGGCGGTACCGCCGATGATATCGCTGGCCAGCGTGGCGTCGGCTCAGGTCGGCGTGACGACTTCACTGAGTGCCAGTGCATCGGTTTTCGGTGGCGCTACCATCACCAAGGTTGAGTTTTACGAGGGCGTAACAAAGCTTGGCGAAGATTCAATCGCACCGTATTTGCTAAGCTGGACACCAGCAATCGAAGGGCCGACGGTGCTGATGGCCAAGGCAATTACCAGTGCTGGTGCGTTCACCGTATCATCCGTGGTTAACGTCGCCGTTGCGCCGCACGCCAAGGCCGACGCAGCGCGTTTGCTCACTCAGGCAACGTTCGGTGCCTCGCAGACCGAGATCGACCGCGTTGCCCTGATGACGCCAACAGCCTATCTGGATGAGCAATTCAACACCGCGCAGACCTCGCACCTCGCAACCGTCAGCAGTGATCCAACCTACCCGACTGCGCCATATGCGGCGATGATGCCGTCGATCTGGAAGCAATATTTCGAAGCTCCTGATCAGTTGCGCCAGCGGGTCGTATTTGCGCTCTCGCAGATCATGGTGATCTCGATGAACAACAACACCATTGGCGATCAGGCCTGCGGATCGGCGAAATATCTCGACTGGCTGGGAGCCAATGCGTTCGGCAATTTCCGCAGCCTGCTCAAGGACATTACGCTGAGCCCTGCAATGGGCGAGTACCTGGACATGAAGGGCGGTGCCAAGGCGGACGCTGTACTCGGCACAATACCGAGTGAAAACTTCGCGCGCGAATTGATGCAATTGTTTTCCATCGGCACGGTAATGCTCAACATCGACGGCTTGGTACAGTTCGATGCAATGACGGGTAAACCCATCAACACTTATTCAGAAGCGACAGCACAGGAGGTCGCACGTGCGCTGACCGGATGGAATTTTGCGGGGCAGGATCAAACCAAACCGTGGCGATGGTTGTATCCGGACGTGCCCTATCCGAGCGATGCGGCCACCGGCGCCAAAGCCTGTACAGCATGGTCAACGCCGATGGAACCGTGGACGGCAACTTATCGTTCATCCGACGACAAACGCGACATTACCGGCGGCGCACACGATGCCGGCGCGAAAACGCTGCTCACCTACCCGGGCTCCGCAGCCTTCAGTCGTAACGTCCCTGCCGGACAGACAGCGATGCAGGACGTCGATGCAGTGGTCGACAACATTTTCAATCACCCGAACATCGGCCCGTTTATCGGTGAACAACTCATCGTGCGTCTAGTCACCAGCAATCCGAGTGGTGCTTACGTGACCCGCGTAGCCAATATCTTTAACAACAACGGTACGGGCGTACGTGGTGACATGAAAGCGGTGATTCGTGCGATCCTGCTCGACACGGAAGCGCGCGCGCCGCGCAGCACGCAGCCGGCCTCCTACGGCAAATTGCGCGAACCGGTGCTGCGCTTCACACATATGCATCGTGCGTTCGGCGCAAAAATGGCGGGCGGAAATTACAGCAGTATTTACGATCTGGGCAGTTCCGATTCGCTCGGACAGAGCCCCTTGCACGCGGGCAGCGTATTCAATTTTTATCATCCGGACTATTCACCCTCAGGCCCGCTAGGGCAGGCGCAGTTATTCGGCCCGGAGTTCGAGATCACCAATAGCGCGACCATTTCCGGGTTCATGGATTTCAGCAAATACGGGATCATCGGTGGCTTCAACCAATCCGCTACCGACCCGAACGCGCGGCTGCTGCCGGTGTACGACAGCTACATCGCGCTCGCCGACGATCCACCAGCGATGATCGACGCCATGAGCCTTACGCTGCTTTCTGCGGGCATCAGTGCGCAGTTCCGCGCGCAGCTGATCGACATGGTCAGCAAAATCAACCAAACCCCTGCCACCGCACAAGCAACTGAGCGCTTCAAGACCGCGCTGTGGCTCATCATGAACTCTCCCGAATATTCGATACAGAAGTAAGGGCCGACGATGAACACGTTTGATCTACACAAAGACCGCCGCCGCTTCATGAAAATGATGGCGGCCGCTGCGAGCACGCCGATGGTGGGCAATCTCATGCAGGCCGCCTATGCGGCGGGGCCATACAATGATTACCGCGCGCTGGTTTGCGTGTTCCTGTTTGGGGGCAACGATTCGCACAACATGATCATTCCGCTTAACCCCGGGATTGGCGGCGAGTATGACAAGTACGCCATCGGTCGTGGCAATCTCGCGATACCATCTGCAAATGCGATTCCAGTGAATGCCGGTATTAGTGGTCGATCATTTGGATTTCACCCAAGCATGACCGGCCTCGCCAATATATTCAACGCTGATCGCAAGCTTGCCGCAATTCCCAACGCCGGTGTGCTGCTGCAACCGACATCACTCGCGCAATACCAGGCGCAAACGAATCTCCCGCCACAATTATTTTCGCATTCGGACATGCAGAGCCATTGGCAAACCGGCCGCGCCGATTATCCGGCACTCACGGGCTGGGGCGGGCGGATGGCGGATTTGATTGAATCAGCAAACGCCAATAGTCAGGTGTCGGTATCGATTTCTGCGGCCGGGCAAAGCTTGTTTCAAAAGGGCAACAGTGCGGTGGCTTATGCCGTTTCGCCTTGGGGCGGCACCAAGAGCACCATCGTCAAACGGCTACGTGCGTACCGTGATTGGGATACGACATCCAAACCGCAGGCGGCGTTCGAGAATCAACTCAATATCTTGCGTGCCAATGTGCTCGAAGACCAATGGGGTGACCAAGGAGCGCGCGCCTTGACGACCGGCGAGTTCGTCAATGCTTCACTCTACAACCTCGATTCCAGCGGCGCGCCAACCAAGGATGCTTCAGGTAACGTTTCTGAAAAATTCCCCATCAGTCCTGCGCCACCGACGAGCTTCATCAACTCGTCCGGCGTTTCGCAAAGCAATCGCCTTGCAAGCCAATTGCGTTCGGTGGCCAACATGATCGCGGCGCGCGATACGCTCGGCGTAAAGCGGCAAATATTTTTTGTCTCGCTTGGCGGCTTCGACAATCATGGCGATCAATTCAAAAATTCCACAAACCCGATACCGATCCTGAGCGGCTTGCATTCCGATTTGATCAAACAACTCGATCAGGCCATGAGCTGGTTTTACAACTGGTCGGTATCGCAAGGCATATCCAGCAACGTAACATCATTCACGATGTCCGACTTTGGCCGAACCCAGACTTCCAACGGCGCAGGTAGCGACCACGGCTGGGGGACGCATTGTTTTGCGCTCGGCGGTGCGGTGAATGGCGGCACTTTCTACGGCGGGACCGCGGTGGGCTCGGAATTCCCGGCCGTCGCACTGCTTGGCCCCAACGACGTGGGTCAGGGGCGCCTGCTGCCGGTGACTTCGGTCGATGAATACGGGGCAACGTTTGCGAAGTGGATGGGGGCTTCTACCGGCGAACTTGGCACCGTGTTCCCGAATCTTGGGCGGTTTGCGCGCACCAACGGGATGGCGTTTCTTTGATAACATGGTTTGCTGGTTGCAACCGGTGAACGGTCGATGACAACGAATCACTGATCAGGTGCGTTAGTCGCCATGTAGTCAACATTGCGCGCATTTTCGCGTGACAATTTCTTGGAGGAAATACGATGAACTGGAAACTGAAAGCCGCACTGGGTGCGACGGCGGTTCTGCTCGCCACACAAGCAGCCGCACAAATTACTTTTTATGAAGGTGAAGGATTTCGCGGACGCGCATTCACCACCGACAAAGAGGTGATAAATTTTGAGCGCGTCGGATTCAATGATCGCGCCTCATCGGTGGTCGTGGATCATGGGCGCTGGGAAGTCTGCTCGGATTCACGCTTCGGTGGTAAATGCATGGTGCTGCGTCGCGGCAGTTATGACTCGCTGCGTGCATTTGGAATGGATCACCGGATTTCCTCGGTGCGCCCGGTGAATGAACAAGCGCGCTATGAGAACGAGGCACCAGCACCGCTGCCTGAACCTACTTACGAATATCGCCAGCGTGCAAGCGAACGCACCTATGAAGTACGCGTGACATCGGTGCATGCTGTGTTGGGTCCGCCCGAACAGCGCTGCTGGGTTGAGCGCCAACAAGTCGTTGAAGGCGGACGCGGCGAGCCAAACACGGGGGGCGCGGTGCTGGGCGCGATTCTTGGCGGTGTTCTTGGTCACCAGGTCGGCGGCGGACGCGGCAAGGATGTCGCCACCGCCGGTGGTGCAATTGCCGGGGCTGTGATCGGTAGCAATTCAGGTAGCGGCGGCGGCACCACGACCTACGGTAACGACGTACAGCGTTGCAGGACAGTTGCCAGCGGCAAACCTGCCTACTGGGATGTGAGCTACAACTATCGCGGCACAGAGCATCGCATTCAAATGAGCGCGCCTCCCGGCAACACAATATTGGTGAATGGTAACGGTGAGCCTCGACAATAATGTCGCTTGCAATTGTTTCAGGGAAACGGCCCGGTCGGGCCGTTTTTCATTTGTGGTCGCAATTCAAGTACGCTGCCGATTGCTCGTATGTAGCGTCTGCGCGAGCTGCTGGTACGATACTGGTGATGATCTAATTTCGAATCCGTAAAAAAGGAAGTCGACAGTGAATGCACCCCGGATGGAAGCTCCCACCATCGATGCCATCCGCGCCAACCGCGCTCGGCTGGGCGAGTTTGTCATCACCACCCCCATCCGCCTTGTGGTGGATGACGCGCTTGCGGCGGCGGTCGGCGCGTTGACGCGCGTGTGGCTGAAGGAGGAGCTATTCCAGCGCACCGGTAGCTTCAAGCCACGCGGCGCACTTTCGGTGATGCTTGACCTGGATGCCGCGGCGCTTCAGCGCGGCGTTACAGGAGTTTCGGCCGGCAATCACGCCATCTCGCTCGGTTACTGTGCCCGCAGGTTGGGAACCACCGCGAAAGTCGTCATGCCAAAAAACGCCAATCCATTTCGGGTGCAGGTATGTCGCGAACTTGGTGCCACCGTTGAACTGGTCGACAATGTTCACGACGCTTTTGCACGTGTAAAAGAAATCGAAGCCACCGAAGGTCGCACGTTTGTGCATCCGTATGAAGGCCCGAAGACAGCGCTTGGCACAGCGTCCGTCGGACTCGAATTCATCGATCAGATTCGCGAGGCGGGTGCTTCTCTCGATGCAGTAATCGTCGCTGCCGGTGGAGGCGGATTGACGGCGGGCGTCGCGTGTGCGGTAAAACAAATGAGTCCGGGGACCGCAGTCTACGTGGTTGAGCCCGAAGGTGCTGATACTTTAAGCCGCAGCTTCAAGGCCGGAACACCTCAGTCGATCGATGCCGTGCGCACCATCGCCGACTCGCTAGGCGCGCCGCGCTGCGAACCCTATTCGTTCGCGCTCAATCGCCGCTTCGTCGATGAAGTCGTGCTGGTGAGTGACGACCAAATTCGGGACGCGATGCGGCTACTCTTTCGCGCGGCGAAACTCGTGGTCGAACCAGCGGGAGCAGCGGCGCTGGCGGCACTGATGTATCCGCTGCGCTCACGGCTTGAGGGGAAGAGCGTGGGGATCGTTGTGTGCGGAGCAAACATAGACGCGGAAACGTTTGCGAAACAGTTGTTGCCTTGATGGCATCGAGTATAGGTTTCGCGCATGGCGCAAGATCAAGTGACCAACCATGAACGCAAAACAGCTGCAGAAATTCTGCCGAAACCTGCCCGGCGCCAACGAGCGGCTTTTGCCCGACCCCTACAACATCCTCGTCTACTCGCTGGACAAAATAAACTTCGCATACTTCAAGACCAGCGAACCCGAGCGCTGGCGCTTCAGCATTAAAGTGACACCATCGCGCTTCGTCGAACTCACCGATATTCCGGGCGTGAAACCGGCACGATATCGCGGCCGTTATCACTGGATCACGATTGTCGATGTCGTCAACTTTCCAGCGGAGTATTTGCGGGAGCTGGTGGGGTGGTCGCATCGGTATGCGCTGGAGGGGTTGCCGCAGGCGCGGGGGCGGGTGTTGGTGGGCGAAAGTTCACTAACGCGTTTTATTGAGTAGTAGCGTTTGGTCTAAAGATACGAGCCAACGAAAAAATACCACTGTCATTTCGAACGCAGAGAGAAATCTGCTTTTTCCTCTCACTGAAAAAGGCAGATTTCTCAATCGACGGAGCAAGGTTCGAAATGACAGGGGCAAAAAATGTTACGGAAAAAAACAGGAACCAACCATGCATATCGACCCGAAGACCAATGCTGCCATCGACAACTACAAACTGCTGACCAATCTGGTGGTGCCGCGTCCGATTGCGTGGGTGACTTCGCAGAATCTGCAAGGTGTGGTGAATCTGGCGCCATTCAGCTTTTTCAACGCGGTCGGCAGCGATCCGCTTTATCTCTTGATCAGCGTCGGTCGCAATGACGATGGCAGCATGAAGGATACGGCGAACAATATTTGTGCGGGCGGTGAGTTCGTCGTGAACATGGTGACCGAAGATGTGCTGGCCGCCATGAATATTTCTGCCGCTGCTTTCCCGCCAGACGAAAGCGAACTGACGGCTGCCGGATTGAATATGGCCGCGTCAATGCAGGTCGGCGTGCCGCGGGTCGCGCAGTCGCAGGTGAGCATGGAATGCAAACTCCACAGCCAGCAAGCACTGGGCGCGTACACCATTTTTATCGGCGAGGTCGTCATGTTTCACGTCGCAGATCATCTGATGGGCGAGCGCATGCACGTCAACGGCTTCGCGCCGATCGGCCGACTGGGTTCGCCGTCGTATTATTGCCGCACAACGGATCGCTTCAATTTGCCGCGGACGACTTACGCGAAGTGGCAGGAAGACGCCGCATAACTTGTTGCAAACTCTAGCACTGGTGCGCCTTCCAGGCCGTTTTGTCCTCAAACACCGCGCCGAATGGCGATCTACGCTGTAGCGCAAAGGATCAACTACCGCGAATGCGCTGTGTGAACCACCAGAAATGTCCCTCCGGATCGACAGCGCCGTAGCTTCGATCCGCCCAATAGTCTTCGCCATAATCATGTACCGACGGCTCATCGACAATTTTCGCACCCTTGGCGCGCGCCTGTGCGCAGTGCGCATCGACGTCATCGACGTGCACCATCATGCCTTGTGTATTGGCGCCTCCTACCGACAGCGGGCTCTTCAATTCAACGCCCCATCGCGCCGCCGCTGCACCAATTCGTTCCTGGCCGACCATGATCATGGCGTCGCCATAAGTCAGTTCGCTGTGTTCGATGCGGCCATCGTCACCCTCCACTTTCAGGCGCAACTCAAAGCCGAAAGCGTCACACAGCCAGCCGATCATCTTGTTCGCTTCCCGGTAATAAAGCGCGGACGAAATGCGTGGCCAGCCTTTTGGGGTGTTGTTCATTTGCGGCTCCCGTCAAGTAATGGGACGATCATATTAATAGTTAACGAGAATGTCGACTAGTGTGCACACGTTCGCAATGCACACCCCGCAGCGCGTCATACCACGCTACCTGCATTTCGTCGCAAGCTGGATGCATTTGGCCACGCGCGCGCTAAACTTCAATTACCAACTTGAATGGACGCTGTCGCACAAAATAGACAACCATCGAAAGGATCAACCGATGAAATTCCTGCTCTGGCTACTCCTGCTCTTTTTCTGCTGGCCGCTTGCGTTGCTGGCGCTGGTGCTTTACCCGATTGTCTGGCTGATCTCGCTGCCGTTTCGCCTGGTCGGCATCGCCGTCGAAGGTGTGTTTGCGTTACTGCGTTCAATAGTGATGTTACCTGCGCGCGTGTTGCGCGGGCACGCCTAGAGAACCTCTGATCAAGTCGCTTGTTTAGTGATGTAACATGACCCGCAACAACACCTTGCGTCGGTATCCGACCCGAAAAATGCAACAGTCGGATGCTAACGATTGCAACGAGCGGGCTGATGAACAACATAAAGCAAACGGACAATGCGGGGGGCGGTGGCGTTTCGGTCTGGGTGATTTCAATCCTGCTGATGCAGGCCGGTGCCGCTTTGTGGCTGGGTCTGCCGGGGCAGTTGAGTACTGACTCGATCATTCAGCTCTACGAGGGGCGCAGTCACCAAACCATTTCGTTTCATCCGCAGCTGATGTCGATTTTGCTCGGCGCGCTGGATCGCGTGGGCGACGCGTCGGTGGGCTTCGTGCTGATTTCGCAGGCACTACTTTCATGGTGCACCTGGCTGGTGCTGGCATCCGGTGGTCGACAGGTTTTTTGGCGCTATTTACTGGCCGCCGTTTTTGTATTGAATCCGGTTGTTCTGGCCTACGTTGGCATCGTCTGGAAAGACGTGTTGTTCGCGCACCTCAACATTTTGTTGTTCCTGTTGCTTGCGCGATGGCAGTCAGCGGGACTTCAAATTGGCTGGGGTAAAGCGACGCTGTTGATAGTCCTGCTGACGTTGGTCGTAGGCATGCGTCAGCAAGGCATTCTTTTCGCAGTTGTGGCGGTTGTCTGGGCCGTCTCCTTGATGAGACTTCCCAGATTCAAGGCGGCTATGGCGGGGCTGATCCTGGTGATCGCCCCCGTGCTTTTCAACTCTGCATTGACAGACTTCGTACAAAAGCCACCGCCGAATGCCATGCCGGTTTCTTCCATGGGCCTGAAGATTTTGATGTACTACGACTTGGTGGGAATCGTTGCAAATCAAGGAGAGCTTGCAAAGGATACCGAAAAACCATTTGTCGATGAGGTTAGCCAGCAGGTTCCTCGCTACTCACCCAATCGGGTCGATGCACTTCAGGCGCCAGAATATTACTGGGCTCTCCCAATGTCGGCTACTGTGCGCCTGTGGTGGGAAAGTATTCTCGAGAGTCCCGATGCCTACTTTAAACATCGCTGGCACGTCATGGAAGCCATTGTCGGCCTGTCCAACATGCGTGTATGCATACCGGTTCATTCAGGTGTCGGCGGACCGGTAAACCACACCGCGGCGCCGCAGGAATTGACGGCACTGTTGGGCCTGCAAATGGGCCCCAACCCTTCAACGGCTCTGGTCATGTGGGCGGGATGGGAACTGTCCACCACACCACTGCTCATGCATTGGGCTTACGCGCTGGTGCTGGCCGCAGTGTGCGTGGTACTGGTGCGACAGCGCGCCTATGTGCTTTTGTCACTGGCAGCTTGTTCGCTGATCCTGCTGGCAAGCTATGCCGTGTTGGGGATTGCCTGCGATTTCAGGTACGCCTACACGCTGACCGAGGCGACCAGTCTGCTTGTGGCCTGGGCGATGCTGGCACACCCCAAATTGCAGCGTGCCCCATCATGAAAGCTCCCATCGATTCGCCGCAAAGCTTACCTTCGCAGATGAGCCGTTTCCTGGTCGTCGGGATGATCGTGGCGGCGATTGATCTCGCCGTATTCATGATTCTTATCTGGCTTCAGGTGTCTCCTGTGTTTGCCAACGTCATCGCCATGACAGCCGGTTTTTGTGCCGGTCTGTTCGGGCATCATTACTTCAC
>JANYFH010000420.1 GCA_025362705.1 Betaproteobacteria bacterium | reverse complement strand
GCATCAAGCATTGCCTTAACCGCAAGCTCGGCATCCTTGGGCGCCAATTGGCTGTGGCGCGAGCTTAGGATATCAATCAGTTCTGACTTCGTCATTGACTTCACGAGGCGTTTCCTGAAATCGTTATGCAAGAGAAAAGCTAGTACAGGGCTGTGGCAAAAAACACAGCCCTGCGACCTCCTACTTTTTTAGTTATCGCTTTGCTTGAGCTTGGCCTTGAGCAGAGCGCCCAGATTGGTCGTACCCGCATTGGACGGTGACTCATCGGCCATGCGCTTCATGGCATCTTTCTCATCGGCCGAGTCTTTGGCTTTGATGGAAAGATTGATGTTGCGGGTCTTCCTGTCGACGTTCACGATCACGGCTTCGATCTCATCGCCCTCTTTTAGATGGGTGCGGATGTCCTCGACACGTTCACGGGAAACTTCCGACGCGCGCAGGTAGCCTTCGATGTCATCGGTCAGGGCAATCGTGGCACCCTTGGCATCGATAGCTTTCACTTTGCCTGTTACCAGCGTGCCCTTGTCATGGATGGCGGTGTAGTTGGTGAAAGGATCATCGTCCATCTGCTTGATACCAAGCGAAATGCGCTCGCGTTCCATGTCGATAGCCAATACAACAGCTTCAAGTTCGTCACCCTTTTTGTAGTTCTTGACGGCTTCTTCGCCCGCAACGTTCCAGGAGAGATCAGATAAATGAACCAGACCATCGATATTGCCCGGCAAGCCGATGAACACTCCAAAATCGGTAATCGACTTGATGGTGCCTTTGACTTTTTCGCCTTTTTTGTGGGACATCGAAAACTCTTCCCACGGATTCGACATGCACTGCTTCATGCCGAGCGAAATACGGCGACGCTCTTCGTCGATCTCAAGGATCATCACTTCGACTTCATCACCCAGTGAAACAACTTTGGCAGGGTGCACGTTCTTGTTGGTCCAATCCATTTCAGAAACGTGTACCAGACCTTCGATACCGGCTTCGATCTCAATGAACGCGCCGTAATCGGTGAGGTTGGTCACTTTGCCGAACAGGCGTGTGCTTTGTGGGTAGCGGCGCGAGAGGCCGGTCCATGGGTCGTCGCCCAACTGCTTCATGCCCAATGAGACGCGGTTTTTTTCCTGATCGAACTTGAGGATCTTGGCTTCCACTTCATCGCCAACATTCAACATTTCCGACGGATGCTTGACACGACGCCATGCGAGATCGGTGATGTGCAACAGGCCATCAATACCACCCAAGTCTACGAACGCGCCGTAGTCGGTGATGTTCTTGACGATACCTTTAACAATAGCGCCTTCTTTAAGATTTGCCATCAATGCGGCGCGGTCGGCACCGGCCGATGCTTCCATCACAGCGCGACGTGACACCACAACGTTATTGCGCTTGCGATCCAGCTTGATAACCTTGAATTCGAGTTCCTTGCCTTCAAACATGGAGGTGTCCTTGACAGGGCGCACGTCCACGAGCGAGCCAGGCAAGAAAGCGCGAATGCCATTGACCATCACGGTCAGGCCACCCTTAACTTTTCCGGAAACCATACCGGTAATGATTTCGCCTTTGTCGAGCGCTACATCCAGATCGTGCCAGGCGGAAAGCTTCTTTGCGCGCTCACGCGAAAGTTTGGTCGCACCGTGGCCGTCTTCGATGGCCTCGATCGCAACGGTGACAAAGTCGCCAACTTTAACTTCAAGCTCGCCTTTGTCATTCTTGAATTCTTCAACGGGGATCACGGACTCGGACTTCAAGCCTGCGTTGACCACCACAATATTTCGATCAACGAGCACCACTTCAGCGGTGATCATTTCGCCAATACGCATTTCCTGACGGGTCAGGCTTTCCTCGAACAAAGCGGCAAAGCTGTCGATGGCGTGCGGGGCGGATTTAGGAGGTTGAACGGATGCGGACATAGACTGCACTTTCGGGTTAGGTCACGGTCAGGCGACTGTGACGATTAATCAATGTTGGCTCCTTTGGGAAGCCAACGCCGGTACTGCAAACTGGTTGGGAAGCATCGCTTTACAGGCTAAAAAACGCCTGTATATCAAGACCCTACTGATTTTTGAGCCCAGGTCAGGATTTTTTGAACCGCATCAACGGCGGAAATCCCAGTGGTATCAAGAAGATAGGCGTCTGGATAGTGCTTCAAGGGCGCAACCGGGCGACTCATATCTCTTTCATCCCGGGCACGCAATTCTTTCACAACGTCGGACATTATCGCAGACATTCCTTTTTCTTTCAACTGCTTAGTGCGCCTGTCGGCTCTGGCGTCTGCGCTGGCCGTTAGAAATACCTTGAGTACGGCGTCTGGAAACACTACCGAGCCCATATCGCGGCCATCCGCCACTAATCCGGGGGGGAGACGAAAGCCTCGCTGCAGACTCAAAAGTGCCTCGCGCACTTCCGGCAGCGCGGCCACGCGTGACGCATTCTGGCTCGCCGACTCGGTGCGAATCTCGTTGCCAACATCATTACCGTCCAGCAACGTTTTTCCACCACGAAACGCAATTTTCATGCTCGCAGCGATCTGCGCAACTTCTGGCCCATTGGCCAGATCTACTCCACGTTGCTGCGCCGCTAACGCGGTGAGCCTGTACAACGATCCACTATCGAGATAGTGAAATCCGAGCTTGTCCGCCACCCGCTGCGCCACAGTGCCTTTGCCTGACGCAGTAGGCCCATCGATCGCGATGACGGGAACTAACGTTTGGCTCATGAGGCAATTTTCTTCAAAACGTCGAAATATTGTGGGAATGTTTTCGCCACGCAGCCGGGGTCCAAAATGCGAACAGAAACGCCGCCCAGCGCGACAAGAGAAAAACACATGGCCATCCGATGATCGTCATATGTATCAATGGCAACACCACGCTTTAGCGCAAGCGGCGGTGTTACGCGTATGTAGTCCTCACCTTCTTCAACTTCAGCGCCACACTTTCGAAGTTCAATTGCCATCGCCGCGATACGGTCCGTTTCCTTGACGCGCCAACTGGCGATATTGCGGATAGTAGTAGTGCCTTCGGCAAACAATGCGCAGATGGCGATCGTCATTGCAGCATCGGGAATGTGATTCAGGTCAGCGTCGATGGCTTTTAATTTTCCGGAGATCGGTGCTGACGCCTCAATCCAGTTGTCCCCCATACGCACTCCAGCACCCATATCGCCAAGCACTTCAGCAAAACGCGTATCGCCCTGAATGCTCTGTTTGCCTACGCCTGACACGCGCACTGGCCCACCGGCAATCGCGCCAGCCGCCAGAAAATACGAGGCGCTGGAAGCATCACCTTCCACTTCGATCACATTATCAGCAGGTGATTGATATTGCGCATTGGCCGGGACAACAAATTTTTGCCACCCTTCGCGCGCAACATCGATACCAAATCTCGCCATCAGATTGAGCGTGATTTCAACGTAGGGTTTGGAAATGAGTTCGCCCATGATCTCGACGTTCATGGATTTTCCAGTTTGGCGCGTGAGTATTGGTAACGACAACAGCAATGCAGTCAGAAACTGGCTCGACACATCGCCTCTCACTTGCACGTTTTCACGCGCCACAGGCTTGCGGGAACGAATCTCCAACGGCGGGAAACCGGTGTTTTGAAGATAGCGAATATCTGCACCTAGCAGTTGCAAGGCGTCGACCAGATCACCGATGGGACGCTCATGCATGCGAGCAACACCCGAGAGTTGGTAGCAACTGCCAGCAGGCGCCGACAATGCCAACGCAGCGGTCAGCGGTCGGAACGCCGTGCCGGCATTACCGAGAAAAAGGCTTGCCTCCGACATTGAAAAAGCGTTGACACCATTGACGACGACGACATCAATGCCTTCGCCAACACTTATGTCTGCACCCAATTGTCGCAATGCATTGAGCATCACCTCGGTGTCATCTGATTTCAGCAGCCTTTTGACAACCGTCCGACCGGGACACAACGCAGCAAGTAAAAGTGTGCGATTGGAAATGCTCTTGGAGCCCGGCAAGGCCACGGTTCCTGCGGCGTGCTGATACGGACCGACATCAAGGTATTCAAGCCTCGACATCAGGTCGCCTCATCACGAAAGCCGTCGAGCTCGCCCGCCATCCAGCGGTCCCGCGCATGCCTGGCGCGCGCCATCAAGCTCTGAAGGGCTTCGCCATCGCTTGCCTCGAGTGCTCCCCGAAGCACGACAATTTGCGCTTCATAGGCGTTGAGTTCGCGCAACAACGCCTCGCGATTATTCAGAGCGATGTCTTTCCACATTTCCGGACTTGAGCCTGCGATGCGGGTGAAATCGCGAAAGCCGCTTGCCGCAAATGAAAACAGCGTCTTCGCATTCGGGCGAAGAGCGAGTTCATCGACCAGCGCGAAGGCCAGCAAATGCGGGAGATGACTCACCGCAGCGAACACAGCGTCGTGGGTTTCAGCGGGAATCTCTATTACTTTCGCACCGCAGGCATGCCAGAGCACGCGAACGCGTTCAATCGATTCGGGCGCGTTTTCTGCGAGCGGCGTCAGCACGACGTTTTTGCCTTCAAATAATTCCGAAGCGGCGGCTGCAACACCGGCATGTTCGCGCCCCGCAATGGGGTGACCGGGCACGAACCGGGAAATTTTGTTGCCCAGTATTGCGCGTGCGGCCGCAATCACATCCTGCTTCGTGCTGCCCGTATC
>JANYFH010000394.1 GCA_025362705.1 Betaproteobacteria bacterium | reverse complement strand
GACGCGGAACTCAAAGCCAAGACCGATGAATTCAAGGATCGTCACGTCAAGGGCGAGACGCTGGCGCAGTTGCTGCCCGAAGCATTTGCAGTCGTGCGGGAGGGCAGCAAACGCGCGCTCGGCATGCGCCACTTCGATGTGCAATTGATTGGCGGCATGGTCTTGAACGACGGAAAAATTGCCGAGGCGCGCACCGGCGAGGGAAAAACCCTGGTGGCCACACTGCCTTCGTACCTGAATGCGCTCAGCGGCAAGGGCGTGCACCTGGTAACGGTAAACGATTACCTTGCGCAACGCGATTCGGAGTGGATGGGCAGGCTGCACAATTTTCTTGGCCTCACCGTCGGTTGCAATGTTTCGCAGATGCCGCACGACGCAAAGCAGGAAGCATTCAAAGCCGACATCACCTACGGCACCAACAACGAATTCGGCTTCGATTACCTGCGCGACAATATGGTGACGAACAAAGCTGAGCGCGTTATGCGCGGCCTCAATTTCTGCATCGTCGATGAGGTCGATTCGATCCTGATCGACGAAGCACGCACGCCGCTGATCATTTCCGGCCAGGCGGAAGATTCTGCAGCGATGTACGTAAAGATCAACGCGCTGGTGCCGCATTTGACGGCACAGGAAAAGGAAGACGCTGAAGGCGATTATCTGGTTGATCTCAAGCAGCATACCGTGTTGCTCTCCGAGACTGGCCACGAGAACGCCGAAGCGCTGATGGTCAAGAACGGCCTGCTGCCTGAGGGCGCATCGCTCTACGATCCTTCCAACATCATGCTGATCCACCATCTCTACGCGGCAGTGCGCGCACATGCGCTCTACCATCGTGATCAGCACTATGTGGTTCAAGACGGTGAAGTCGTGATCGTCGATGAATTCACTGGCAGGATGATGGTCGGTCGGCGTTGGTCGGAAGGTTTGCATCAGGCCGTCGAAGCCAAGGAAGGCGTGAAAATCCAGCACGAGTCGCAGACGCTGGCCTCAATTACGTTCCAGAATTATTTCAGGCTCTACGCCAGACTCTCCGGCATGACCGGTACGGCCGATACCGAAGCATTCGAATTCCAGAGCATTTACAACCTCGAAACGGTGATCATCCCAACCAACAAACCGATGACGCGAAAAGACACCAACGATCTGGTATACATCAGCGCGAAAGAAAAGCACAACGCTATTGTCGTCGACGTGAAGGAGTGCCATGCGCGCGGCCAACCGGTGCTGCTCGGCACGACATCGATTGAAAATTCGGAATTGCTGTCCGCGTTGCTCACAAAAGAAAAACTTCCGCACGAAGTGCTGAACGCCAAACAACATGCACGCGAAGCGAACATCGTGGCGCAGGCGGGCAAGCCAAAACAAATCACCATCGCCACCAACATGGCGGGCCGCGGTACCGACATCGTGCTGGGTGGCAATCCTGACCCTGAAGTGCAGGTCGTCAAGGCCGACGAATCGCTCTCGGAAGCGCAGAAAGAATTGCGCATCAGCGAGATCAAGGCCAATTGGGATCTGCTGCACAAGACGGTCGTGGACGCAGGCGGGTTGCACATCGTTGGCTCGGAGCGACATGAGTCGCGGCGTATCGATAACCAGTTGCGTGGTCGCGCTGGCCGTCAGGGCGATCCGGGTTCGTCGCGCTTTTTCCTCTCGTTTGAGGATCCGCTGCTGAAGATTTTTGCGGGCGACAAGCTAAAAGCGATCATGGCGCGGCTGAAAATTCCGGAAGGTGAAGCGATCGAGGCGGGCATGGTTTCGCGCTCAATCGAAAATGCGCAGCGTAAAGTGGAAGCACGCAACTTCGACATGCGCAAGCAATTGCTCGAGTACGACGACGTCGCCAACGACCAGCGCAAAGTGATCTATCAGCAGCGCAACGAATTGCTCGACGCTGACGATATTTCCGAAACCATCGTTGGCATGCGCGCAGGTGTGCTGGCGGGCGTGGTAGACCAGTTCGTACCGCCGGACACAGTCGAAGAACAATGGGATATTCCCGCGCTGATAAAAACGCTCGCTGCGGATTTCAACGTTCGTGCACCGATCGATGAATGGATGAAGGTTGAGGCAGAAATCGACGGCGAAAAAATCACTGCACGCATTGTCGCTGAAGCCAATGCGGATTACAGCACCAAATTCAAGGATGTTGATGCCGCTCTCCTTCACCAATATGAGCGCTCGGTCATGCTGCAAGCGATCGATTCACACTGGCGTGAGCATCTGGCTTCGCTCGACTATCTGCGTCAGGGTATTCACTTGCGCGGCTACGCACAAAAGCAGCCCAAGCAGGAATACAAACGTGAAGCGTTTGAGCTCTTCAGCAATATGCTCGACGGAATTAAACGCGAAGTGACTCAGCTCTTGATTCAAGTGCAGGTGCGCTCAGCAGACGAAGTCGCCGCAGCAGAAAAAGCGGCGGAAGAAGCGGCAACGAGGTCTACGCAGAATGTGCAATATCATCACGCCGACTACGACGAAGCACTTGCCGACAACGACAAAGCTGCAGAACAGCAAGCGGCGCAACCCTATGTGCGAGGCGATGTGAAGATCGGTCGCAATGATCCGTGCTGGTGCGGGTCAGGCAAGAAATTCAAGCAGTGTCATGGCAAGCTGACGTAAAACGTTGTACCAGCAAATAGACGCGTAGATCGCCATTTGGTGAGGTATCTCAGGAGAAAACTATCTGGAATCCGCACCAATGCTAGTGTTTTATATTTTCATCGGGCGCAATCGTGATACACCAGGACAAGAAAAATACTGCTGTACTGGAGCCTGTGAAGCGCTCGGCGATCACCTTCCTGCTTCTAGGCGCATGCGCTCTCTGCGCCATCATCCATCTCCGCGGTATTGGTGGAGATTTTCTTAGCGACGATTTTGCACACGCAGGTTGGATCGCCGCTGCCAGCGACAAGGGTGAGTTGCTCTGGTGGTTGGCGCAGCGGTTTTACCTGCCACTCGACTCTGGCAACTTTGCCTATCGCCCCGTCGTTTTTGCCTCATATGCGCTCGATTGGATTTTCTTTGGTACTAACGCGCAGGGCTGGCATGCGACCAGCCTTGTCATTCATCTGCTGAATACAGCGCTGATGCTGGTACTCGCAAATCGATTGGCCGTGCGCGTTGGGTGTCTTGATGCGCGCTTCGCGGCGATGGCGGTTGCCAGTGTGTTCGTCGCGATTCCATTCGCCGGCGAAAGTACTTTTTGGCCGGTGGGTCGCTTCGATTTGCTGGCATGCACGTTCTCGATCAGCTTTCTTGTATTGCTCGTGGGCCGCGACGAAAGACCAGGCACGCTGCGCACAATGGCGTTGCTGGCCTGCATGCTATTGGCGCTGCTGTCAAAAGAAAGCGCGATGCCGATGCTTGCGGTAGGCATTGCATTGGTGTTTGTGTTCAGTTACCAGCAGCGAACCAATGGACTAACGCATGGCACCTTGTTGACAGAGGCGACCAGGGAAACGCTTGCACGATACTGGCTCGTACTTGCGGTCGCACTTGCTTACTTTGCATGGCGCTACTGGATATTTGGTTCGCCATGGAAGGTTTATCCGGATTCGCATTTTCCATCGAGTATTTCTGAATTCTGGGTGCGGATTTCCGCGCTTGAGTTTGTTTTTGTATATCCCTACGCTGAGTACGCCGCTATATGGTGGGTGTTGATCGCGTTGGCGGGCAGTGTCTGGCTTGCTGGTTTGGCACTTGCTGCAAAGAGAGCGTCATCGGCTGCAATTGCGCTGGCAATTGTATTGTTCGGTTGTTTTCTAATGTATCTGCTGGCGCCTGCCACATCGTTTGCAGTCGCTTCGTTCAATGGCGAAGGTATCCGCAATCTGTATTTTCCTTGGAGCATGTTCAGCTTGTTTGCAGGGTTTGCGATTGCTTACCATCGTGCCCGATTGGCATTGCTGTGTGCGGTGTTGTTGGTGGCATTCTGGGGGCAATGGAAGTTGGTGACGCTCTGGCACGATGCAGCCAACCAGATGTCGCGCGTGACCGCGGCTGTTCCTATACTCGCCGACACTATCGGAGAGTCACAATACGCGCTGCTGTTGCTGCCAGACCACTTGGGTGCTGCGCTGTTCGTGCGCAACGCACAGGCTGGCGTGGTGATGCCGCCACGGCAACGTATTTCGTACTTACCGAAAATGGCGGCGATGACGTCGCTGCAATTTGCGGAATGGGAGCAACATCTTGCCGACAATACCATCGGCAGCCTGAAGGATCCCCATGTGGCATTTAACCGCGCCTCATTGGTCGGCGTTTATTGCTGGGTGCCATCACGCAACCGGTTCCAGCTTCTCAATACTCGACCGCGCGTGGATGAGCCGAAATCATGGGAAGCCGAAACCATGCAGGAAGCGGTGGGCGCTGGATGCTTGTTGTCTGATGCATCAGTCATGACCGCCGGAAAATGAAAAAAGAATTTCTCCTGTACGCGGCCGTAAGTGTTGTGGCTCTGGCCATCGACATTTTGATTCTATACGTCGCCGCTGTGCGTCTCGTGATGCCTGGATACCTTGCGGCAGCACTCGCCTATGCTGCCGGATTAGTTGCGCATTATCTGCTCTCGGTGCGCTACGTGTTTGCCTACCGGCGTCTCGCCTCCCAGCGGCGCACCGAAGTGTTGGTGTATGCGCTTACCGGGCTGCTGGGGATACTTTTAAGCGCGGGCATCGTGTATTTGGGCGGTCTGCTGGGGCAGTCGCTGGCAGTGTCGAAACTGGCGGCAATTGTGGTGTCGTTCGTCGCCATATTCGTGACACGCAAGGCCACCCTGTTTTCGGCAAGTGCTGGCAAGCGACCAGCATGAGTACGCGTGAAGTTCTTATCATCGGTGCCGGCCCGGCCGGATTGACAGCTGCGCTGGAGCTGGTGCGTGCCGGTCTGAAGCCGGTTGTCATCGAGGCCGACAGCCAGGTTGGCGGTATTTCCAAGACGATTAATTTCGAAGGCAATCGCATGGATCTTGGCGGCCATCGTTTCTTTTCGAAATCCGACTGGGTGATGCAATGGTGGCAACAAATTCTCCCTGTGGAACGGGAGGAGTCGGCATCAGCAGAAGTAAAGATTGCATACCAGGGCCAGCAAAGCGAATTCGTGCCCAGCCGAACGGCGAGCTCCGCTGATCGCGATCACGTAATGTTGATCCGATCCAGACTCTCGCGCATTTACTACCTGCGCCGGTTCTTTGATTATCCCGTCAAGCTCAATGGCAATACGATTCGCAATCTGGGCCTGCCCCGCATGGCGAAAATAGGCATGAGCTACGCGGCAGCGCGTGTGGCGCCGATCAAAACGGAACAAACGCTCGAAGATTTTCTTGTCAACCGTTTTGGGCGCGAACTCTTCCGCACGTTTTTCAAGGACTACACCGAAAAAGTATGGGGCGTGCCGTGCTCACAAATTTCTGCCGAGTGGGGTGCGCAGCGCATCAAGGGTTTGTCGATCACCAAGGCATTGCTGCATGCAGCGCGTCAGGCGCTTGGTTCAGGAGCGAACGGGTCGAAGAATGTCGAGACCAGCCTGATTGAACAATTCATGTATCCGAAGCTGGGCCCAGGGCAGTTGTGGGAAATTGTTGCCGAAATGGTGGAGAAAGACGGCGGCCAGGTATTACTGAATCAACGCGCTGTGTGCATTCATCGCGATGGGTTTCGCATTTCCGGGGTCGACGTTCTCGACCGGGCTTCAGGCGATGTGCGGCGAATAGCCTGCACCGATCTTATCTCGACCATTCCGGTGAAAGAGTTGACGGAAAAGATGCGACCGGCGGTTACGGACGAACCGCTGGCGATTGCAAGTGCACTGCCTTATCGCGATTTCATCACCGCAGGCTTGCTGGTGCCGCGCATGTTTCCGCCGGCCGGCGCCAAGGTCGCATCACCTGTTGGAATGCCGGCAGACAATTGGATTTACATTCAAGAACCAGACGTAAAATTGGGCCGACTCCAAATCTTTAATAACTGGAGTCCGGCAATGGTAAAAGATCACCCGAAGATTTTTCTCGGCCTGGAATATTTCTGCACTGAAGGCGATGCACTGTGGCAGATGCCAAAAGATCGCTTCTTATCGTTCGCCGCACAAGAGCTCGAAAAGATAGGATTGATCAAGGCACAGGAGGTCGAGGCGGGCACTGTAGTTAAAGTACCCAAGGCCTATCCCGCGTATTTCGGCACTTACGACCGCATGCCTGAGTTGCGCACTTTCTTTGCGCAGTTTTCAAACCTTTATCTCATCGGCAGGAACGGCATGCATCGCTACAACAATCAGG
>JANYFH010000378.1 GCA_025362705.1 Betaproteobacteria bacterium | reverse complement strand
GTAAATGGTCGAGGCACTTTCTACAGTGCGACTAATCCGGACAGCCTTACCTCTGCTATCGCCAGCGCGCTTGCCGGTGTATCGGCCAGGACCGGAACATCTGCTGCTGCGACCACGAGTAATCCAAACGTAACGACCGGTGATAATTTTGTTTTCAATTCAACCTTCACCACAAGCGAGTGGGACGGCGAATTGAGCCAATTCACGATTGACCTCGTAAATGGCCAGCAATCGGCATCCCCAACCTGGACGGCGCAAGGACAACTCGACGCCGTGCCATTTCTTAACCGCAAGATTTATACCCGTGACAGCAGCACTACAAGCGGGCTGAAACTGTTTGCCTGGGGCAGCTTGAGTGCGACCGAACAAGCGTACTTTAGCCTGGCCAATATTTCGACCATGTCGCAATTCTGTATCGCCGGCCCTACGTGTCTTAGTGCAACGTCGCAAATAGCAGCATCAGGCCTTAATCTGGTTCATTTTCTGCGTGGAGATCGTTCGAACGAAGGTCTAAGTACGGATACAACCAAATACTTTCGGCTGCGCACGCACGTTTTCGGCGATGTAGTGAATGCCGAGGCGGTATACGTGAAAGGCTCACTGCTGAATTATGCGGATGCCGGGTACGCCACGTTTAAAACCACCAACGATACGCGCGCCGGACGCGTCTATGTGGCGGCAAACGATGGCATGTTGCATGCGTTCGACTCGACAACCGGTGCGGAAACCTGGGCATATGTTCCCTCGTTCGTTCTGCCGCAGATGTTCAAGCTCGCGGACAAGAATTACACGAGCCTGCACCGGTATTTACTTGATGGTACTCCCACGGCAGGCGACGTTTTTTTCGGTGGTGCATGGCATACCATTCTGGTCGGTGGGCAAAACGGTGGCGGACGAGGTTACTATGCGCTTGACGTAACCGACCCAGCCGCAGCTACGCCAAAGGTCTTGTGGGAGTTTTCCGATATCAATCTTGGGTTGACGTTCGGTAACCCTGAAATCACCAAGCTTAAAGACGGTACTTGGGTTGTTCTGGTCGCATCGGGTTACAACAATGTTTCACCGGGGGACGGAGTTGGCAGGCTATACGTACTCAACGCACAGACCGGAGCTATTATTCGCTCGATCAGCACCGGCGTCGGTGGCATAACGACACCAAGCGGGCTTGCAAAGATTCGTGCGTGGGTGGACAACGCAACGTCGGACAATACGACGTTGCGCGTGTACGGCGGCGATTTGCTGGGCAACGTTTGGCGATTCGACGTCAATGGAGATGTCGGCGCCACTGGCTATGACGCGCAGTTGCTCGTCACCTTGGTCGATGGTAGTGGCAATGCCCAGCCCGTCACTGCGAAACCGGAACTTGGTGATGTTTCAGGCAAAGCGCTTATTTTTGTCGGAACCGGAGAGTATCTCGGTGCCTCGGATTTGGGCAACACAAGCCAGCAGTCCATGTATGCGATAAAGGACAATCTTGACGCAGTGACACTTGGCAGTCCCCGTGTCGCGGCGAGCCGGTTTATTCAGCAGGTTGAAACCAATGGTTTGTGTCCCGCTTCGGCACCCGCATCTATTTGCAGTACTGGTCAGAATGTGCGTACGACAACATCGAATACGGTGAATTACGCCACGGACAATGGATGGTTCATTGATTTGCCTGACTCCGGGGAGCGCGCCAATACTGATCCAACGCTTGCATTGGGAATCCTGGCATTCAATACGAATGTGCCCAATGCCAGCGCATGCACGGTGGGCGGCTACAGCAATGCCTATTTCCTTGATTATCGAACGGGCGGAGCAGTGTCTACGGCGGGCGGTGTTGTAACGGTACGCCTTGGCAATGCGCTCGCGACGCGACCGGTTGTACTTCGCCTGCCGAACAACAAACTCGTCGAGTTGACCCGTATGTCGGACGGCACAACACTCACTCGCAATTTGCCGCCACCATCAAATGTCGGTACGACGCGGCGCATTTCCTGGCGCGAAATAATTACCGACTGATTGCAGGCATCTTGATTGGGTAAAGGCCGCCCCACTAAATGGGGCGGTTTCTTTTCTAGCCTAACTAGCGCTATTCGTGTTACTGAGCCCCTTCGGCAACGGAAACGTAATATTTTCCGTAATGCCGGCTAGTTCACGCACGCTCTTGGCGCCGAGCAATTTTAGTTTCGCAATCACGTCCCGGACCAGTACATCGGGTGCCGACGCGCCCGACGTGACACCGATGCGTGATCTTCCGGCAATCCATTCTTCTTTCAACTCTGCCGCGCTATCTACCTGGTAAGTCTTGCATCCGAGTGTGTCGGCAAGTTCGCGCAGCCGGTTGGTGTTTGAGCTGGTGCGCGAACCCACGACGATCACTACTTCAACTTGCGGCGCCATAAACTTGACGGCGTCCTGCCGGTTTTGCGTCGCGTAGCAAATGTCGTCCTGTTTCGGGCCGACGATGTGCGGGAACTTGCGTTTGAGCGCGTCGATCACTTTCTGGCAATCATCGACCGACAGCGTGGTCTGCGATACAAAGGTGAGCCTGGCGTTTGGGCGCACGGCCAGTTTTTCAACGTCGCTTTCGGTTTCAACCAGGTACATGCCGGTCTCCGATTGCCCCATCGTGCCTTCAACTTCAGGGTGACCATCGTGGCCGATCATGATGATGTCGTAGCCTTCCTGGCGGCGCTTGGCTACTTCCACATGGACTTTTTTTACCAGCGGGCAGGTCGCGTCGAACACCTTAAAGCCGCGCTCGTCGGCTTCTTTGCGAATCGCTTTTGAAACACCGTGCGCGCTGAATACCAGTGTCGCACCGCGCGGCACGTCGGCGAGATCTTCGATGAAAACAGCACCTTTCTGGCGCAAGTCATCGACGACAAATTTGTTATGCACGATTTCGTGGCGCACATAAATTGGCCGACCGTGTTTTTCCAGCGCGCGCTCGACGATTTCGATGGCACGATCAACACCGGCACAGAAGCCGCGTGGATTGGCGAGCAGGACTTCGGTTTCACTCATATTCATTCAGCCGATATGGAGTAGTGAGCAGAATTAAAACGCCAGCGCTGGTGCGGCTTCCAGAGCATTTATGCCCTGAATAGCCCGTCAATAATGGTGTTTTGCATATTAATGCGGGAGAAACACTGGCTGAATTTTCCATCGTGCGCCCAAGAATCATGTCGATCTATCGGGTGAAGTGCCATCCGTAGCGGGCTTGCGAAATGAATCCCATATCAACAGCCCGGCGCCTACGCAGATGGCCGAATCTGCAACATTGAATGCCGGCCACACATAACCCATCGCATGCAACTGAATGAAATCGACCACAAAGCCGTGCGCGACGCGATCATATAAATTGCCGAACGCGCCACCCAACACCAGCGCCAACGCCGCCGCCAGCAGGCGATTGGTGTGACTTGCCCTAAGCATCCACAACAACACCGCAGAAATGATGATGCTGACGACAACAAAAAACTCGCGCTGCCATCCGGATGCGCTGGCGAGGAAGCTGAATGCAGCACCTGTGTTATGCGCCAGCACAAGGTTGAAAAACGGCAGGATGACTTTCGATTCGTTGTACTGGAATGAAGCAGTGATGGCGTACTTGGTCGCTTGGTCCAGCAGCATCACGATCACACTGATCGCAAGCCACCGCATCCAAAACCATTTACTTCCATCCCCTGCGAGTGGGAGGGGCTTGGCCTGACGGGGATTGCTATGCATAGAAACGTTTCTCGCCTTCGCCAAAGAGATTACTCACGCAGCGACCGCAGATCGTTGGATGTCCAGCATTTGACCCCACGTCGGCGCGATAGTGCCAACAGCGGGCGCATTTCAAATGTGTAGATGGCTCTACGACGCAAAACGGGCCACTGCTGGGTGTAATTGTCAGAGCCGCAGCATCAGACGTGATCATTACGAATCGCAAGTCATTGCCCAAGCTTTGCAATAAATCGCGATCCTCAGCTGGAACATTAAAGACAATTTCCGCTTGAAGTGATGAGCCGATTGCGCCTAGGGAGCGCTTCTCTTCGATGTCCTTCATTGCCATGGCGCGAATTTCTCTCAGGCGCAACCACTTCGCTTGAAGTTCGCTCGCGCCAACTACCTTAGGCAAGTCGTGATACTGATACAGGAACACGCTATCGTTCATGCCCGCATGCAAGGTGCTCCAGATTTCCTCGGATGTGAACGACAGCACCGGCGCTATCAACTTCGTCAGCGCATGCAGGATTTGATGCAGTGCCGACTGTGCAGCGCGGCGCGGCTTCGAGTCGACGCCAGCGGTGTAGAGGCGGTCTTTGAGAATGTCGAGATAAAACCCGCCCAAATCCTCCGAACAAAAATTCTGTATCGCCTGCATGGCCGGCTGGAATTCGAATTTTTCGTAATGCGCTAATACCTTCTTTTGCAGCTCGTCCGTCAGTACCAATGCATAGCGGTCAATTTCCAGCCACTCCTCAACCGGTAATGCATCTTTCGTCGGATCGAAATCCGCTGTATTCGCCAGCAAAAAACGCAGCGTGTTGCGAATGCGTCGGTAGCTCTCAACCACCCGTTTCAGGACTTCATCCGAAATCGACAACTCTCCGGAATAATCCGTAAGCCCAGCCCACAGCCGCAGGATCTCTGCACCCAGCGTGTCAGATATTTTTTGCGGCACCACCGTGTTGCCCAGCGACTTCGACATCTTGCGCCCTTGGGCATCGACGGTGAAGCCATGCGTCAACAAGTTCTGATACGGCGCGCGGCCATTGATCGCGCACGACACCAGCAGCGAGGAATGAAACCAGCCGCGATGCTGGTCGGAGCCCTCGAGATACAGATCTGCCTGGCCCGGCTTGCCGTCAGTGGACGGTTTTACCAGTGCAGGCGTCGTTGCCATCACGGTATTGAACGTGGCGCCTGAATCCAGCCACACGTCCAGCGTGTCGTTGATCTTGTCGTAGTGGGCGGCTTCCGCACCTAGCAGTTCTTCAGCCGTGATGCGCTGCCAGACCTCAATGCCTTCCTTTTCCACGCGCGATGCAACTTGTTCGAGCAGTTCGGGAGTACGGGGGTGCAGTTGACCCGTTTCCTTGTGCAGAAAAAACGGGATCGGTGTGCCCCACTTGCGCTGGCGCGAGATGCACCAGTCCGGCCGATTCACGATCATGCTGTGCAGACGCGCCTTGCCCCAATCGGGATAAAAGCGGGTCGTGTCGATGGCAGCCAGCGCCAACTCGCGAAGCGTTTTCTCCTCGCCTTTGGCCTTGAGATCCATGCCGATAAACCATTGTGCGGTGGCGCGAAACACCGTCGGCGTCTTGTGTCGCCAGCAATGTGGATACGAATGCTTGAAGCTGGATGACTGAAACAATGCGCCTGCGGCTTCGATCGTCTTGACGATTTCGGGTTGCGCTTTCCAGATGTTCAAACTACCGAACAACGGCAGTGACGCGGCGTACTGGCCATTGCCCATAACGGGATTGAGAATCTCGTCATTCGTCATGCCGTAGCGCTTGCAGGAGTTGAAGTCGTCCACACCATATGCAGGGGACGAGTGAACGATGCCGGTGCCGGTGTCGAGGGTGACATAGTCGGCAAGATGCACAGGGGAGACGCGGTCGTAGAACGGGTGTTTGAAGTTTATTCCCTCCAAGTCCGATCCCTTGCATTGTGCAATCGTAACGAATTTGGTTATTCCGTACCTAGCAATCAATTCAGGATTCCACTGTGCCCAGCTGGTGCCCCCTAGTAAGGCCGAAGGAGTTCCTATGAACGATGATGCACCCGATTCTGGGTGTTCCAAGAATTTGCTCGCGACAATCAACATGCCTTTGTCTGTATTGGCAAGCGAATACTCGAACTCGGGATGCACGTTCAGTGCCTGATTGGCCGGAATCGTCCAAGGTGTTGTTGTCCAGATCACCGCGTAAACCGGCCCATCCGGCAGCGTTGTCAATCTGAATGCCCTCGCCAGCTTATCGCGTTCGCTGTCGACAATTGGAAAGCCGACGTCAATCGCGATCGAGGTCTTGTCTTCGTACTCGACTTCCGCTTCTGCCAGCGCTGACTGGCAATCGAAACACCAGGTCACCGGCTTCAAGCCGCGATAGATATAGCCGCGGTCAAGAATCTTGCCGAGCGTGCGAATTTCCGCCGCCTCCGTAGCGAAGTTCATGGTCTTGTAAGGATGGTCCCAATCGCCGAGCACACCCAGTCGGATGAAGTCGGCTTTCTGCAACTCGACCTGGGATTCGGCATGCGCGCGCGCCAGCGACATCAGCTTTTCTGCGGGCAAGTTTTTGCCGTGATTTTTTTCGACGAAAATCTCAATCGGCATGCCGTGGCAATCCCAGCCGGGGACATATACCGCATCGTAGCCCGCCAATTGCTTCGACTTGACGACGACGTCTTTCAGAATCTTGTTTACCGCGTGGCCGATATGTATCGCGGCGTTGGCATAAGGCGGGCCGTCATGCAGGATGAACTTTGGCCGGCCTTTGGATTTTTCGCGAATCTTTTCGTAGAGCTTCCGTTGCTGCCACTCCGCCACCCAATTGGGTTCGCGTTTGGCCAGATCGCCGCGCATGGGAAACGGCGTGTCGGGTAAATTCAGCGTGCTTTTGTAGTCAACCTTCTGATCCATCACTAATCCGATC
>JANYFH010000374.1 GCA_025362705.1 Betaproteobacteria bacterium | reverse complement strand
GAATTCGGACAGGCTACTCCGACACTAGGAGCTGCGACGGCCACTGGTGCTACCACCGGTGGAGCATACACGGGGGGGGCCACAGCGGTCGGCGTAGCGAACACCGGTTGTACCACCGGCGAGGAAATCTGTACCTCGGGTGGCGGCACAAACGTTGGCAGCAACTGCACCATTTTCGGCGGTGGCGGGGGTGGTGTATCCGGTGGAGGCGGCTTCTTCACTTCTTCGATGATCTTGGTCTCGAGCGGTTGCTTGATGACCTCCATCACTTTGGTGGCCAAGCCGTTAACCAGAGCGTAACCAAGTATCGCGTGCAAAATAAGAACAACGGTTATTCCGGTTAAATGCTTCCCCGGTTGGCGCTGTTGCTGGGCGTAATCCATGAAATATCCTTTAATAATCGCCCATTTTGCTTGAGCGTGTCATGGCTTTGAAATAAAAAAAGGATTCTAACCGTTTCTCGGCGCGAACGCACCAATTGCAAATTTGGTATGAGGCGGCAAAAAGTACAAGAGAAAAACTGGTCTCACAATGGCTTGGTCAACCTGAAGGTTCAGGAGTGTTGTGTTTCGCAAGCCAGGATAAAACGACCGGTGATTCATGAACGTGATTGGAAGTAATGCGAACAATTATGGGTGGAGAGCCATACAAGACCATGTCGTCCTTTGGATTCGTTTTCCAATTTTGTTTGGATTATTTTCGCGTAGCGAATATTCGCGTGACGTATCCTCCATTGGGCGGGATCAGCATGGCCACGTCATCTTGTCTTTTTGGAAACTAGAGCTGATGGCCGGACAGAGAACGTTAGAAAACAAAAGGGGCCTTTCGGCCCCTTTTGCAACTCGGCTTACAAAACCTACGAATCAACGGAACGTATACTGCGCCGTGAACCGGAAGCTTCTCGGTGCGGAATAGGAGATAACGCGACCGAAGGTGTTTGATATCGGGAACGGTGCTGCGGTATTCGCGACATCATGCTGTTCGTCAACTGCTTGTGCGGACTGCTTGTTGAACAAGTTGAATACGTCGACAGTGAAGGTCAACCCCTTGAATGATGCTGGTTGGTAGGCGATGTTCGCATCGAGGCTCACATCCCACGGCAGATTTCCATCGGTTCCACGCGGAGAAAATTTACCGTTACACATGTGGAAGGATGATCCATAGCCCAAATCATAATAGCGAACCGGATCAATCACGCTGGGGTCAAAATTGCCAAGGCAATTTCTTGGACGACCGGAGGCTGCCAGGAAATTACCGCCAACCGTCCATTCCGGCGCAACCGCCATATAGCCAAAGGCTTTGATCTGGTGGGTACGATCACCAGGCAAACGACCGTTCGCGCCATACATGATTGCAGGGAAGTCCCAGGTTTGTGTCGCGGCCACGTCGGTTTGCGCAACATCCGACAGGGTTTGACCTTCGGTATTGCCTTTGCTACGTGACAGGGTGTAATTGACGCGACCATACCAGCCATCGCGGAACGGATGCTCGGCGAAGAAGTCAAGTGCTGCATAGGTGCGCTTCGGCTTTTCCGGAAATCCAATATCCGCTGCGGACAAATTCACATCAACAAATTGTCCGGGGACGCCGGAATAGTTGACTTTGAACTTGTTGGCAAATCCCGGGTTGATTGAGGCGCAGCCAAATTCACCATTGGGGTTGACGTTAGCGATGTTGTGGGTCACAGCGTAATTGTCGAATGGTGTTGCGTCACAGAAGTCGTCAATGGTTTGCCTCAGATTGCGATAGGTTCCCTTGGCACCGAAGTTGAGTTTCGGGCTGAACGCCTTTTCAAAGCCAAGGGTCAGCTCGTCCTGGTATGACGGCTTCAAATCCAGTGCCGAAACGGTCGCCGCCTCTTTCGCCTGACCGTACTCATTGTTGGCGGAGAACGGTGCCACGCCAGCACCCGGGCCGAAGTTTTGCCGGCCGGTCGGATTGCCCAGAGCATCGATACCGGTATAGGTGAAAAACTGTCGCGTGAATGTCGAACGGCTGGCGCCACGAACCGCCAAGTGAGTCGGGATCTGGATCGAATAACGACCGAGACTGCTCAGCAGTTTGAACGAGGAGTCGCCGTTAAAATCCCAAACAGCGGCAAGTCGCGGGTTGTACTGCTGTTTGATCTTCAGGAAGACTTCACCATCGCCGTTAAGGTTTTCATATTGTTCGGTACGCAACCCTGCGGTGACCAACAGATTCTTGGTCACTTGGTAGCGATCCTCAATGTATTGCGCCTTTTGGTTGGAGTCGGCGTTGGTTACATCAGTGAATTTCTGTTCGCGACCGTAATAGCCCAGCAATCCCAATCCACCTGCGGAAGCCGGAGAAAAACGACCGAAGCCTGTGTTAATCAGCGCGTTAGGGTTCGCGTTAAAGCGGAATGAAATGAGCGAACCGCCTGCGAGGAACTCACCAGCATTCTTCGACTTCAACTTATTGTCATCGATACCAGCCCGAATCGTATGATTGCCAAGCGTGTATTCAAGGTCGAAGCGCGCGGATTTCACTCTATCCTCCGAGCCCGGTCCCAAAATATTTCCTGTCAGCGGGTTGACTTGAGGGTAGGTTATGCCCGGCGCACTTGCGGTCGGTGTCAGGAAGATAAGTTGGGGCGCGCTCGTGCTGACGTTTGGCGTGGCAAAGTTGTTAAGGTGTTTCGCCTTGCTTTCGCCATACAACGCCGTCACTGTCAGATTTTCGATCCAGGTACCGGTGTACTTGAAAATCTGTGCATCGGCACCGTTTGCTGTCTGGTTATCCACGTTCTGGTAATTTACATCAACGAAGGCGACCGGACCCACAGCACGGGTAGCGTAGTCATAACCATAGAGCTTTTGGTGGCGCGTCGGTTTGTCACCGATAAGCGTCGCTTCAAGGTGATTATCGTTGTTTATGTTCCAGTCAAATTTACCGAGGTAGCGATTAATAAGGCTGACGTTATCTGCGTAACCGTTAATGGCCAATGTTCCGCTCGCCGTCGAACCCACCACCTGTTTTGAATTCGTGCGCGTTTGTTCGAACGACACGAAGGCAAACAGCTTATCCTTGATTATCGGGCCGCCTACGTAAACACCGGTTCTCGATGATTCACTGTAATTGTCGTGCGCCCGACGGAACAAGGTGCCGTCAGTGGCGGGATTGCCTGTGTTGGTGGGGTAATAAATATCCTTCGGCTTGCTACGCAAATCGTTCGGCGTAAAGCTATAAAGTGCAGCAGCTTCCCATTCATTGGTACCACTTTTGGTCGTGATATTGACGACCCCACCGATTGAGCGCCCGAATTCCGCGCCAAAACCACCGGTCAAAATTTGTGCTTGGGCAATAGCACCGAACGGCAATTCCGATGAGCCAAGCTGACTCAGCGCATTGGTAACCGGAAAACCGTTGATGTAGAAGGAGTTCTCCGAAGGCGCTCCGCCGCCGATTGTGGCACCGCCTGCATAACGCGGGTCGGCTTTGGTTGTGTTGGGTGCCAATTGAATAATTGCACCTACGTTCGCCGCAATTGGGAGTGCGGCGAGTTCTTTGGCGGTAAACGTCGTTCCGTTCGATGCATTCGATACGTCAATTGTCGTGCGTCGTGCCGTTACTTGAACCGCATCTACAGCTTGGGAACCGGCGAAATCAAGTTCCGTACCTTGGCCGGCCAACACAAGAACGCTCTGAGTGGCCGTAACTGCGCCGCCGCGCACTACTTGAACCGTATAGGTCCCGGGGGGCAGTGCGGTGATTTGATAGCGTCCGCTCGCATCCAGAGTTGCAGTTCTCTGCAGATTGGTACCAGCATTTTGAATGGCAATAGATCCACCGCCGGGCGAAGCTACTTTCCCGAAAAGTGTACCAGTCGTATTGGACTGTGCCCAAGCAGTAGTGCTTATGCCGGCCATCAGGACGGTAGTCCCTAACGCAGCAGAAAGTGCCTGCACCAAAAGAGTCTTTTTGAGAGTTTTTTTGTACATTTGATCAAATGAATTCTGCTTGTGTTTCATTTTCATTGGAAATACTCCTGTTGTGGAGAAACAAGGCCAAGGTGGTGACCGCTTTACGGAATCAACTTCAAAAACAATTGTTTTCGCAATGGCTTACTTCGTTGTCGTGATATGGCTGCGTGACTGGAATGTGACGGTTCGCAACCAATCTCTCCATTATCGTCAAAAGGCGTGTGAGTTCAACAATAAAGCGTGGCGATGTTGCATAAAAGCAACATAGATCAGCACTTTGGCTTGAAAGTTTCGTGCTTTACTCGTGCTGGCAATGCCCATCGCCGCGCAGCTACCGCCACATGCGACGCGCAAGCAAATAGGGAGAGCGCTGCGACTTCGATGGATTGCCGAGGATGGGTACTATGTCGTTATTAGTGCTGAACCACTAGATTCGCGCAGGCGCGATCAAGGAGTTCGGTTGACAAAAAAATCCCTGCACTCGGCGGGGGCTTTTTTCATACCGGCATGAACTTATTGGTCAAATTGATCCTTCAGGAATACTAGTATCTGGTTGTACAGATCTACGCGGTTTTCCAGTTTTCCGAAACCATGCCCTTCATTTTCCTTGAGGACATATCCCTTGACAGGATTACCCAACCGTTCAAGCTCGTTCTTCATGCGGGAAATTTGCCCTAGTGGAACGCGAATGTCGTCGATTCCCGCATACATGAATACTGGGCGTTTGATTTTCGCGGCGTTGAATACGGGTGAAATATCTTTCGTCGTTTTTGAATCAAGGTCGGTTTCACCCAGCACTGATTTCCAGAACGTTACACCGGCTTCGTTCGGCGCGGTATCGCCCTCCAGCGTGGTCAATTGGTATTTGTAGTCAGTGACGGCGAGACCGGCAATGGCACATTTCCACTTCTCATTGGAGCGCACCAGCGCTTGCAGCGCCGCGTAGCCGCCGTAACTTGCCCCGGACATGCAAACCTTGTCAGTCTGCACAAATCCCTGCTCTACCCCCCATTGCAAGGCATCCTCATGGTCATCCGACATTTGTCGACCGACCGCCCCAAAGCCTGCGTAGTAGATTTTCGAGCCGAGTCCGGGCGTGATGCGGAAATTGGGAACGATGACGGCGTAGCCGCGTGACGCAAATAGCTGTCCTTCGGCTACACCAAAACCGCTACCCCATGAGTCCGCACGGGCGAATGGACCACCATGGATATGCACGATGGTCGGCAGTTTGGTGCCGGGCTTATAGTCCTTGGGCAAGAAGTAATAGCCGTCAATCTCAAGACCGTCGCGCGTCTTGTAGCGGAATGGTCGCTGTTCAACCAGTTTTCCATCCAGCCACGGTTTTGCGGCGCCAATCTCCTCGAGTGTCTTCTTCTCTTCTTCGTAGAAATACCAGCGCGGCGGACGAGTATCCGAATAGGAAGAGACAATCAGCCGTTTGCCGTCGGGCGTCCGACTGAAACGATTGATGCGGTCTGGCAGGGATCGATCCAGCAAGCTTTGAATCGCAGCATACTTTTCGTCGATCCACGTTACCTCGGGCTTGTCCGCCGAGACCGCATAGCCAATTACCTTTTCCGTTTCCGGGTTGATTATTGGGCCACCCGTGCCGCCTCCGCTTGCATCCGCACCCATGTCGTAGCGGGCATTTTGCGCGATCAAATCGCCCATGGTCTTGGTGTTGGGGTCGTAGCGAAAGACGGCCATCGTATCGCGTCCACCGTTATAGGCGACCTGCAGGGTCTGATCGTTCGCGTCGAAGGCGAGCGGTATCAATGTCGGCCCCTTGTTGGCCTCATATCGTGTGAGTTCGACCCAGTCCGATTTTTCGTCCTTGCGATAGTAAACAACTCTCGTCAGTTTATCTTTGACACCGGCGACGACCACTCGCGGAACGAGTTTGCTGTCCATCAGCCAACCCGACGTCAAATCAGATGGCCGACCTTGTGTGAGTATCGTGTACTTGCCGGTCTCGATGTTGAGACGATAGAGATCTTGCGAGTTTGCTGAAGTCATGTTCCCGCTGACAATAATCTCCTCGTCGTTACCGGGGATTCTGCGAAAAAAGTCCATCCCGCGAAACACGTATAGCCCCTTCAAGCGGGACGCGCGCACTGTATCTGAAAGCGCACGGTAGCCCTTGCCATCGCGCCCGATAACAAATAAACCCCCACCGTCGAATTGGCCGGCACCCGTCGGGCTGTTGTTCTGGCCGAGGGTATACATGAGGCGGTCACTACCGATCCAGCGGATGCCCTGTACGTCGAAGCTGTCGTAGGTGGTCAGGATGAAGGCCTTGCGCGTCTCAAGATCAATGACTGCCAGATTCATCCGATCCCTATAAGGCATTGTGACGGCCAGGTATTTACCGTTGCGTGACAGGCTCGGGCTGCCTAGCTGTGGCTGTTTCCAAATATCCTCGACCGAAAGGGTCGCCTGCGCGTTTGCCGCTGACGTTGCGGAAGCGAAAAGGATGACACTAACGAAGCGCATCCAGCCTTTTGCGGCAACTGACAACATTTTGAATTTGTCCAAAATTATTACCTTTCCTGAAACGATTGACCAAACCGACGAAGCCGAAATTGTGTCGCGCCTCGCCAAAAACCCCCACCCGCACCCGTTGTGCTCGCCGGTCATCCGCACGCGAGAAATGAAAGCAACGGAACAACAGAAAAGGAGCCGAAGCTCCTTTTCCATTGCGACTAACTTTACAACGAATTACCTGAAATTGTAGGACGCTCCGATAGAAATGTAGCGTCCCTTCAAGTCGTAAAGTCCGGTTGGATAGCGGTTTCCAAATGCACCGTCGTAAGGCGGGATCTGATTTTTCAAGTTCAAGACTGAAGCGGTCAGCACTAAATTCTTGAATCCGTTATAGCGTACGAACAGATCCTGAAAATCGCTGGAACCGATGTGCTCCTGTTGCGGAAGCGCCGTCACGAATCCTTGATCGTATCCTTCGATATGCCGGTTGGTGAGACGCAAGTTCCAGTTACCGCGTTCCCATTCGACGGCAACGGTACCCCGGTAGCGCGGCAACGAAAAGCCCGATGAATTGCTGTCGACGCGCTCTGAGATGGTGCCGCCCGCGATCGTTTGCTGCTTAAAGCTTTCAACGTAAGTGTAGATGGCTGAAAACGTGAGCTTGCCAGCTTCGCCCAAACTGAAACGGTGACGCGCCTCAACATCGAATCCTTTGGTTTCGTTCAGCGATTGATTGATATATTTGGCTTGAATCAACGTAACCAGATTGCTGAGTGGATCCCGGGTAACCTGGCCCGGAAATTGAGACGGATTGGCCAGAATGGTGTTCAGGTTCTGGACAGCAACGATGTCCTTCTGCTTGATGCGATACAGATCGATGCCGATGCTGCTATCTTTTGTCGGCTCCCAGATGGCGCCCCAATTATAGTTATCCGATGTTTCCGGTTTGAGATCACCTGCGCCGGTTTGCGAGGTGCTGGTTTGATAGCTTTGGTTTAGTAACGGATCGGTAATCGTATTGAAGGCAAATGCATTCGATTTTGCGTTCTCAGGCAACGTCGGCGCACGGAACCCCTTAGAGTAGGTTGCGCGCAGCAGGAAATCCTGCGACACAGCCCATTTAGCGCCAATGCCTGGTACGGTTGTTTTGCCGAAATCACTGTATTTCTCGTGCCGTACGGCAACTTGTAGTTCCAAGTCCTTGAGTAGCTTGCCGTTCAATTCAGCAAAAATCGCCGAATTGCGTCGTTCGCCATCGACCGCCACTGAGCCTGCACCAAATACGGCACCATTACGCGACTGCACATCGGGCACGTCTTCCATGGACTCCTTGCGTGTTTCCGCGCCGACGGCGAAGCCGACGGGGCCGTTCGCCGTTTGCAGTATCTCTGTCGATGCCTTGAAGTCGAGTGCTTGCAGTTTGGATGTCGCTACGCGCGTGGTTGTGGTGAATAATCCTTTGAGCACGGCTGCGTTGGCCGGGTCGGCACGGTTGAAGTAGTTGTAGGTATTGTTATTTAGCACCGCGATGGTTGGGGCCGACAGCAGTGTGTTGTACCCTAACAAGGTAATTTTGTTCTTGCCAGCCGCTGCGCCAACTTCCCAATCCCAGTTTCCAACGGTTCCCTTCAAGCCGACGAGGACGCGGGAGGTATCGTTTTTGAGGTCGGAGTTGCGCCCACCCACCTCGGTAAACACGTATTGGAATTGTGACGCCGTCGGAACGCCGTTTAGCTTATAGGCGTATGGGCTATTGGCGGGGATCAGACCGGGAACAGATTGAGGCAAGCCGGTTGCCGGATTGAAAAAGGTATTGCCTGTGCCAATAAAGGGCGGCTGGAACACCTGAAACGATTTATTCGTGCTCACGCCTACCTCGGCAAATCCCTGTAATGTCGGGGAAATATCTAGTGTGCCGCGCGCCAATATGCCTGCGCGCTCCGTACGCGGATTGAGTGTGTTGAATGGAGCCAAATTTTGTACGCAATTATTCCCGCGCAGTGCGGTGAACGGGTTGATCTGCGCTACCGTCAGTACTTCACCCGTGCAACCCGGAAATGCGATTCGGTTGGGATTGGGTGCTGCCGCGGCTGCGCCGAACGGGATGTAGACCGCAATTCCGGGACGTGAGAAATCGCCAAGGATTTCGTTGCGCCAGTCATTGTCTTTGGTGTACTTGCGTTCGGTTTGCAAGAGCAGATCGCGCTTGAAATAGTCAGCCGAAACCAGGACGTTATATTTATTGCGTCCAAGGTCGCCGACACCGGCAGCGAGACTGGCCCGGTATTCGTTGGCGCCACCCTCCGTTGAGGTGCCGCCACCGGCGCTCACTTCAAGTCCCTGAAAATCTTTGCGCAGAATAACGTTGATCACACCCGCAATCGCGTCGGACCCATAAATATGCGACGCACCAGCTTTCAATATCTCAACGCGATCAACGGCGGACGCCGGAATCGCATTCACGTCAACGAACGTGTCGCGAATATTCTGTGCGAAACCGTAAGCTGCCATGCGGCGACCGTTGATGAGAACCAACGTATTCTTGGCGCCAAGCCCGCGCAGTGAAATGCCGCTTGCGCCGGGTGCGAAGCTGTTCACGCCGCCCGCTTCATTGAAGCTATTGCCTTGGCTGATCGACAAGCCGCTGAGCACTTCGGCAATGGTATTCCTGCCAGACGCCTGAATCTCCTCACGCGTGATGACTAGCACAGGTGCGACTGTCTCGGTATCGACGCGCTTGATGTTGGAGCCTGTTACTTCAATCTTTTCCACTTTTTGAGTCGGCGGGGTCTGTGCTTGCACAAACGCGATGGGTGTCACGATGAGAGCCGCGAGCAACGCTTTTGGCAACACTTTCGTTCTTGATGGGGTCATTTAGGCCTCGGATTGGTTGAAAACTAAGCAAGCTATAGGTAGCCGCAATTGATTTTGTCAATGTCGCGTCTTAGAACGGTGCAGCCGGTGAAGCTTATCGTTTAGTGGCGAAATTGGGCGTAAATTTTGACAAATGTCGCATTTTTGCAACATGTTTATGCGTGGTTTGCGTTGTTTTGTTTCAAACGGTGGAGGCGGTGTGTTTTGAAGCTGCGTTAGATCGCGAGATGTCTGTTAGCGTAAACCTTACCATCGACAAATATTCCCGGTCGCTACGATCATACGGTTTCGGGCTACTATTTCGATCGCAACAACGCCGATAGGGAGCGGCAAATTCGTAACCAGCGCTTTAACAAAGTAGATGTACGTGCTAACATATAGGACTAAGTAATTTGTTGGTGGGCCTCGTGCCCATTTTTTATTTGTAATGAAGGATTTAAGGCCGATGACGGCTCAATTGGCGCCACACGAAATTGTCGCTGCAAGCGTAGCGGGGTTGGGTTACGAACTGGTTGATTTCGAACTCTCCGCACGCGGATTGATGCGGGTGTTTATCGATAAGCCGGAAGGCATTGTCGTGGAAGATTGCGTGAGCGTAAGTAACCACTTGTCACGTGTCTTGGAGGTCGAAAATATTGAGTTTGAACGCCTTGAAGTTTCTTCACCGGGGCTGGATCGGCTGTTGAAAAGTTTGGCGAACTACCAGCAATATCTTGGACGGGCAGTCAAGGTTCGTTTGAATACGGTAGTTGAGGGAAGGAAGCGTTTCGATGGCGTTATCGAGGCGCTGGACGGGGAAACGATTGTGTTTGGTTTGATCGAGGATGAGGGTGCGTCAAAGCCTGCTTTAAAGGCCGTTGGCAAACCCAGAAAACTCAATAAACCAAAACGTGCAGGAGCGCCTTTGGAGATCGCGAAACGCATTCGCGTGCCTTTTGAAAGCATTGATAAAACGCGGCTGATCCCGGATATCTGACCGGCGTGAAGTCAAAACGCAGTAAACACTGAAATCATGCAGGAGCATTAGAAATGAGTCGCGAAATTCTGTTGTTGGTTGATGCTTTGGCACGCGAAAAAAGCGTTCCGCGCGAAACAATTTTTACAGCACTCGAGCAAGCGCTTGCGTCGGCAACCAAACGTCGCTTCACCGATAAATTCCTCCAGGATGAAGCGGACGTGCGCGTCGAAATCGACCGACTGACGGGTGAGTACAAGGGATTTCGCCAATGGGTGGTGGTGCCAGACGAAGAGCACGAAGCGCCAGCGCGCCAAATCGCGATCACCGATGCACCTGAGCGTGGCGAAGGCCTGGAGCTCGGAGACATCATTGAGGAACCGCTGGAACCAGTGGATTTTGGTCGAATCGGGGCGCAAACGGCGAAGCAGGTCATCCTGCAAAAAATCCGTGATGCCGAACGCGAGCAGGTACTGAGCGATTTTCTGGAACGTGATGAGTTGCTCGTCACTGGTACGATTAAACGCATCGAGCGTGGCAATGTCATTGTCGAATCTGGTCGCATCGAAGCATTGCTGCCACGCGACCAAACGATTCCCAAGGAAAACTTGCGGGTCGGGGATCGTGTACGTGCGTACTTGTTGAAGGTGGATCGCACATTGCGCGGCCCGCAGTTGGTGTTGTCGCGCATCACACCAGAGCTCATTAAAGTCTTGTTCGAGCTAGAAGTGCCGGAACTCGAAGAAGGGCTGCTTGAATTAGTCGCTGCTGCGCGCGATCCGGGGCTGCGCGCCAAGATTGCCGTGAAATCAAATGATCCGCGCATTGACCCTATTGGCACCTGCGTTGGCATGCGTGGTTCACGCGTACAGGCAGTCACGGGCGAATTGGCCGGTGAACGCGTCGATATTATTTTGTGGTCGGCTGATCCGGCGCAATTTGTGATTAATGCGCTGGCGCCCGCTGAAGTCTCATCGATCATCGTCGATGAAGAAAAGCACAGCATGGATGTTGTGGTTGATGAAGAACAACTCGCGCAAGCGATTGGTCGTGGCGGCCAGAACGTGCGGCTCGCGTCCGAGCTTACCGGCTGGCAGCTCAACATGATGACCGAAACCGAGGCGAATTCGAAGCGCGACACCGAGCATGGTTCGATCCAGGAATTGTTCATGGCAAAGCTGGATGTGGACGAGGAGGTAGCGAAAATCCTGATTGACGAAGGATTCAGCAATCTCGAAGAAGTGGCATATGTGCCTATCAGTGAAATGCTTGAAATCGAATCGTTTGACGAAGATACCGTCAACGAATTACGCCGTCGGGCACGTGATGCGTTGCTCACCGATGAAATTAAATCGGAGGAGACTATCGAGACGGCTGCGGATGATTTGCTGGCGATGGAAGGTATGGACAACGACACCGCGCATCTGCTTGCAACCAAGGGCGTGCGGACGATGGAAAATCTGGCCGACCTAGCCATCGATGAATTAACCGAAATGACTGGCATGGAAGCGGATCGCGCCAAACAACTGATCATGACGGCAAGAGCGCCGTGGTTTGTGGAGCAGCCTGCATAAAAACAATTTGTACAATTTGATTTTACGCACGCTGTATTCCACCGCTCAACGACACAACCGACAGGATTCAAATGGCTCTAACCACCGTCGCACAATTTGCCAAGGAGCTTAAGCTCTCGGAGGAGCTTTTGCTTGAACAGCTGAAGGCAGCGGGCGTCGCCTTGAAAACTGCAACCGATAGCCTCTCTGAGGACGACAAGTCGCATCTCCTGACGTATCTGCAGCAAGTGCACGGTCACAAGGAGGAAAAGAAAAAGATCACTCTTACGCGCAAGCAGACGACCGAAATCAAGAAGTCCGACGCGACCGGCAAGGCGCGAACGATTCAGGTGGAAGTGCGTAAGAAGCGCACATTTGTCAAGGTCGAGGTCGCCGAAGTCGTCGAGCCGCAGAAGCCGGCTGAACCACCACAGCCGATCCTGAATGAAGTTGAATTAGCCAAGCGCCGTGGCGAAGAGGAGCGTCAATCTGCATTGCTCGCCAAGCAAGCCGAGCAAAAAGCCAAAGCACCGCCCAAGCGGAGTACCAAAAAAGGTGAAGTGGTCGCGGGAGAAGCCGCTCCGGCAGTAGCCGAGTCGACCGAGAAGAAACCAACAAAGCGCAAAACCAAAGCCGCCGATAATACCGTAGCTGCCAACGCGGTCGAAGCGCCAACGGCTGATGCTGCGGCGTCAGCCGCTGCCGATAATCGTCCCCGCATCGGCGAGCGCGTGGTGCTCAAGAAGGACCCACCGGCAAGCGAGGGCACGCTGCATCGCCCGGTGCTGAAGCCTGGTGAAAAAGAGGCCAAGGCAGACAAGAAGACTGTAAAGAAAGCGGTCAAACCCGCTGGTTCCTGGGCTGATGATTTATCCAAACGTCGTGGCATCAAGACGCGTGGCGATGCAAGCGGCGGGCGCGACGGCTGGCGCAGCCGGCGCGGTAAAGAACGACATGAAGATGATGCCGCAACAAACTTTCAGGCGCCGACCGAACCAATCGTTCGCGAAGTGCTGGTGCCCGAAACTATTTCGGTCGGTGAACTCGCGCAGAAAATGGCAGTGAAAGCAGCCGAAGTCATCAAGATCATGATGAAGATGGGTTCGATGGTAACGATCAACCAAGTCCTGGACCAGGAAACGGCCATGATTCTGGTGGGCGAATTGGGACATGTTGCGAAAGCCGCCAAGGGAGATGATCCTGAGTCATATCTCGAAGTTGCGATCATCCATACCGAGGCTGACATGGAACCACGTCCGCCGGTAGTAACGATCATGGGCCACGTCGATCACGGCAAAACTTCTTTGCTCGATACCATCCGTCGTGCCCGCGTCGCTGCTGGTGAAGCGGGCGGCATAACCCAGCATATTGGCGCATATCACGTGACCACGCCCAAGGGCATGATCACGTTTCTCGATACGCCCGGTCACGAGGCGTTTACGGCGATGCGTGCGCGCGGCTCCGAGATTACCGACGTCGTCATTCTTGTTGTTGCTGCCGACGATGGTGTAATGCCACAAACCAAAGAAGCGATTGCGCATGCGAAAGCAGCGAATGTGCCGATCATCGTGGCAATGAACAAGATCGACAAGCCCGAGGCAAATCCGGATCGCGTCAAGCAGGAGTTAGTGGCGGAAAACGTGCTGCCGGAAGAATACGGTGGAGACGTGATGTTTATTCCAGTGTCGGCCAAGACCGGTCAGGGCATCGACAATCTGCTCGACGCCATTTTGCTGCAAGCCGAGGTACTCGAATTGAGAACGGTCAAGAACGCGCCCGCCAAGGGGGTTGTTATCGAGGCGCGCCTCGATAAGGGGCGTGGACCTGTTGCGACCATTCTGGTGCAGTCCGGCACCTTGAAAAAGGGTGACATGTTGCTCGCAGGTGCAGTGTTTGGGCGCGTCCGTGCCATGCTGGATGAGAACGGCAAGCCGGTGTTGGAAGCGGGTGCATCCATTCCTGTAGAAGTACAGGGGCTTACCGACGTTCCGGCAGCCGGTGGCGACATGATGGTGTTGAACGATGAGCGCAAGGCGCGCGAAATTGCGTTGTTCCGTCAGGGCAAGTTCCGTGACGTGAAACTGGCCAAGCAGAGCGCTGTAAAACTTGAAAACGCATTTGAACAAATGGGTGAGGGCGCAACCAAATCGATGGCGGTCATCATCAAGGCGGATGTGCAGGGCTCATATGAAGGACTCGCACACGCATTGGCGAAACTGTCTACCGCTGAAGTCAAGGTCAATGTTGTGCACGCGGCGGTAGGCGCCATTACCGAATCCGATGTCAATCTGGCGCTCGCGTCCAAAGCCATCATCATAGGTTTCAACACCCGCGCCGACGCAGCCGCGCGCAAACTGGTGGAAACGTCCGGTGTGCAAGTGCGCTACTACAACATCATTTATGAAGCAGTTGACGATGTGAAGCTGGCGCTGAGCGGCATGCTTTCACCGGAAATCAAGGAAAGCATCGTTGGCCTGGTTGAGATTCGCAACGTGTTCAAAATTTCAAAAGTTGGCGCTGTGGCTGGTGGCATGGTACTTGACGGCGTAATCAAACGTGGTTCGAACGTGCGTGTGTTGCGCGATGGCGTGGTGATATTTACCGGTGAACTGGACTCGTTGAAACGTTTCAAAGATGACGTGAAAGAAGTGAAGGCGAGTTTTGAATGTGGTCTTTCTGTCAAAAACTTTGCCGAGATTCTGGTGGGCGATCAGGTTGAGGCGTACGAGACCGTCGAAGTAGCGAGGACGCTTGCTTAAGTAGCAGTCACAAGGCAAGCCACGCAAATGTCACAAGAAGCCCGTAACCGCAAGATTGCCGACGCCATCCAGCGTGAATTATCGGAGTTGATTCGCCTGGAGATGCGTGATCCGCGCGTCGCGATGGTTACGCTGACCGACGTAGAAGTCGCGCGTGACAACGGGCATGCGAAAGTGTTTTTCACCTCGCTTGGTACCGAGGCGCAACTTGAATCCTGCCAACACGGATTACAAAGTGCGGCGGGTTTTCTGCGCTCGTTGCTCGCACATCGATTGACGATTCGCACCGTGCCGCAATTGCATTTCGAGATCGACGTTTCGATTGAACGCGGGGTGCGCCTTTCGAAGCTGATCGACGATGCCGTGGCGGATGACGCCAAACATTCAGAATAAATTGAAGGATGAAACTCCAGCATTGACGTGCCTTTCAGGCCGAAAATGCCCTGTGATCCGCACCAGTGCTTGAGTTCAATGCATGAGAGCCTCAAGACGTGCCATTAGCGGCGTGCTGCTACTCGATAAGCACTCTGACCTTTCTTCCAATACGGCGGTCGGCTGGGCTAAGCGCCTTTTCAACGCTGAAAAGGCGGGTCATACCGGCACGCTCGATCCTTTCGCCACC
>JANYFH010000325.1 GCA_025362705.1 Betaproteobacteria bacterium | reverse complement strand
CCGTGCAAGCCGCGGCGACTACCATGAACCACCGAAGGATGCTGCGTTGCCCCGTGTATAGCGCGACGAACGCGAAGAAAAATGGTATCAACGCAAGGATAAACGACCCTTGCCGCGGCAGTGGCCATTGTCGGCTATCGGCAGGCGTTGCATCGCAGCTTTATCGTGTGTTGCATCTGCGTCGCGGGCATACAATTCGCGCAGATCAGCTACTACGAGGCAAAAAACGTTGCCGAGGCCGTGCAGGCTCTGCATTGGCAAGGGTCGTTTATCCTTGCGTTGATACCATTTTTCTTCGCGTTCGTCGCGCTATACACGGGGCAACGCAGCATCCTTCGGTGGTTCATGGTAGTCGCCGCGGCTTGCACGGCGCTGTTGGTTGCACACTTGATGGCGCCATTCGGACTACGTTTTTCGACGCTGGAACTCGCACCGCCAATCATCATGCCCTGGGGTGAGAAGCTGTCGGGATTCAAGGTCTCGATGAGCGCCTGGAATATCTCGTTGCGTATGCTCATCATGGTCATTACCTTTTGGGCAGTCTGGCGTGCGCGGGGGCAATATCGGCGCGGCGAGCGACGATCAGCGCTGCTGCTTGTGTGCTATCTCGGCTTGCATCTTGCCGCGTTCATGCACGGTGCGCTGATTGATTTGGGGATAGTGCGGTCGATCTATACCGCTGCGTTTGCGTTTGCGGCGGTACCCTTGCTGATGGGCTTCGGCCTGGTAATGGATCTGGATGAACGTTCGCGAACGCAGGCAAGAATGTTGCACGAACTTGAAGAATCAAATCAGAGTTTGCTCTCGGCAAAACGCGACATTGCGATGCTCGCTCACTTTGACCCGGTCACAAAACTTCCCAATCGCGCGCACTTTCGCGAACACGCCGGCAAAGCTTTGCGTGCCACAGGCGAACCCGGGCTCGGCGGTGCCCTGCTTCTGCTCGATCTTGATCATTTCCGGACGATCAACGATGGACTTGGTCACCACGTGGGCGATGAAGTGCTGCGTGAAGTGGCAACACGCCTGCAATCGGTAGTCGGTGAAGAATGCATACTCGCAAATCTGGGCGGTGACGGATTCGTCGTGCTGTGCGAAAACCGTGGCAGCGATGCCAATGGCGTTCGCGCGGCCGCGATACACCTCGCCAATCAAATGATGGCAGCGTTGCAGACACCCATGCAAGTCGGCGAACACCGCTTGCAGGTTGTTGCCAGCATCGGCATTGCGTCTTTTCCGCAAGCCGGTGCCGGTCCTTTCGATATATTTCGGCAGGCCGAAATCGCGTTGTACCGCGCGAAAGATCAAGGACGTCATACAACAAAATTTTATCAATCTTCGATGCGTATCGCAGTGGAGCAGCGCCTTGCCATGGATCGGCACCTGCGTGGCGCGCTCGAGAGACGCGAGTTTTCTCTTCACTTTCAGCCACAGGTTGACGCTAACCGTTGCATCACCGGTGTTGAGGCATTGCTGCGATGGCGAAATCCCGAGCTGGGAATGGTTTCACCGGTACTTTTCATTCCTCTGGCGGAAGAAACGGGTCTGATTCGTCCCATCGGAAACTGGGTGCTGGAAGCAACGTGCGATCAGCTCGCGGCGTGGATTCACGAGGGCGTGGAATTTGGAGATCACCTTGCCGTAAATATTTCACCCTGGCAATTGAGCGATCCGCTCTTTGTTGAGGGCCTGGAAAAATTGCTGTCCAGCAGATCACTTGACCCCCGCCGATTGATGATTGAGCTGACGGAGTCGTCGCTTTTGTTTGATCTGGAAGGCTGCATCACCAAACTCACGCAATTGCGCGCAATGGGTATCAAGATTGCACTGGACGATTTCGGTACCGGCTACTCTTCCCTGAGTTACTTGAATGACTTGCCTTTGGATATTCTCAAAATCGACAAATCATTTGTACGAACACTGCGTAGCGGCGAACGGCAACCCCTGGCGAGCGGCATTGTTGCGATCGGCAATCATATGGGAATGACGGTGGTGGCCGAGGGCGTGGAGACGGAAAATCAGCGTGAAGTGCTGTTGGAAATGGGTTGTGAATTCCATCAGGGCTACCTTTATAGCAAGCCACTGGAAGAGTCGGCGTTCAGGCGCTGGCTGATAGAGGGCGGCAGTCTATCGCGCGCTGAAGCTGCAAATGAGAATAACCCGGACCAATCTTCGGGTTTCGCAAGTCCGGAAATTTCAGCAAATTTACCTGAAAAATTTCAACGGGCGTGACTGCATTGAGGCCGACAACTTCTCGCGCGATTTTTTTGCGCAGATAGCTCGCGGCAAAAAAATACCGATTCGTCACTGTAGGAAAAATCCTACTGTGGATCGGCAATTGTTCTGACATGATATTGCTATCGCCTGAAATACGATGCGGTTGTCGCCACGCCACTGACCATAATTCGATCAACCGGGCATGCTATTGCCGCAGTCGGTGACCGGCCAATTGGAGAGAATGTCATGATCGCCACCAATACCCAACTTAAGTCAAATGTGACGCCCAACAATGAACTGAGAATCCTGATCGTCGATGATCACGACGTGGTACGTGTCGGCTTCCGCCAGATCCTGAGCGAACATTCGCGTTTCGTCGTCGCAGGCGAAGCGCGCAGTGCCGCCGAAGCCATCGAATGCCTGCGCAAGGAAAACTACGACATCGTATTGCTAGACCTCTCCCTTCCGGACGGCTCGGGTGTCGATGTGCTTCACAGGATCAAGGCGCGTTATCCTGCGACCAAGGTACTGGTGCTCAGCGGCTTTGCCGAAGAACAATACGGCATCAATATGCTGCGCGCAGGAGCGGTCGGGTTTTTGTCCAAGAACTGTACGGCAGAGCAACTCACCAGCGCCATCGAGACCATCGCCATTGGGCGCCGCTATCTAAGTCCCAAGCTTGCTGACTTGCTGGCCGAAGGGCTGGCGGCACCCAGCGACAAACCTGTGCACGAGCAGCTTTCCGAACGCGAATTCCAGATCTTCTGTTGTCTGGCTGAAGGCAAGACTGTGTCGGAAATCGGTAAAAGCCTCTTCATCAGTGTCAAAACGGTGAGTACGCATCGCACGCGACTACTGGGGAAAATGGGACTCAAGTCCAATTCGGAACTGACCTACTATGCGATCAAGAACGGTTTGATCCAATAGCAGAATTGACCGGCGGAAACCGTATGGCAGGCTCAGACACAGTGAAGATTCGGAAATTCGACAATGAGAACTTGTTGCGCGTTGCGATCATTGAAGATGCGGCCAATATTCGCGAGCGACTGGTACGACTTGTCGAAGAGACCGGCAATATGCAAGTTGTCGGAGAAGCCGATACCGAGGCGCGCGCGATAAACATCTGTCGCTTCGCGGATCCAGATGCGTTGATTCTGGATATGCAATTAGCGGAAGGTAGCGGTTTAGGTGTACTCAAATCGATGGGATACGCATCAGCTCAGAAGAAACCCGTGGTCATCGTGCTGACCAACTTCCCGTCGCCTGCGGTAGAGCACGCAGCACGCGCGCTTGGCGCGAATTGGTTTCTCGACAAATCACGTGAATTCCATCGGTTGCCCGAATTATTACGGAATATCTCAACATCGCAAACAGGCGGTGCAGCACCGGCGACCGGTTTGCGCGACAACTAACGATATATCCTTCGTCCGTTCTAACTGGCGGCGGGACGAACAGGAATAGTCGCGACAATGAGCGTGCCTTTTCCAGGCGTCGACTTCCACTCAATGGTTCCAGCCAGCGCACGGGCGCGCTGACGCATGCCGGACATGCCGTGCGCAATTCGCGAAGCACTGAATGACGCCGGAAGACCTTTGCCATCGTCTTCCATTTCCAGTTGCAGATTGTCGCCATGTACTTGCAGGCGAACATCAAAGTGCGCCGCCGCAGAGTGGCGGATCGCATTGGTCAAGGCCTCCTGAACCATGCGATAAAGTGCTATTGCCTCGTCGGCGTTGAACTTGCCGAGTTCATCAGCGACCACAAGCGTATGTTCGATACCGGCTTTCCGGCAATTTTCATCGAGATACCATTCGAGCGCGGCGGGCAGACCCAGGT
>JANYFH010000322.1 GCA_025362705.1 Betaproteobacteria bacterium | reverse complement strand
GAATACTTGCGCGCACAGCATCGTCAGCGCCTCGCACTGAGTAGGATTTACCTTGCCGGGCATGATGGAGCTGCCCGGTTCGTTTTCTGGAATGGAAATTTCACCCAGACCTGCACGCGGGCCTGACGCCAGCCAGCGAATATCGTTGGCGATTTTCATCAGTGCCGCCGCCAATGCTTTGAGTGTGCCGTGCGCGGCTACCAGTTCGTCGTGTGCGGCGAGCGCGGCAAATTTGTTGGGCGCGGTTTCGAATGGCAATCTGGTGTGGCGTGCGAGTTCTGTTGCGATTCGTTCACCAAATTCGGCGTGCGTATTCAGCCCGGTGCCAACGGCAGTCCCACCGGCAGCCAATTTGTAAATCCACGGTAGCGCGGTAGCGATGATGGACTCAGCAAAATCGAGTTGTGCAACATAGCCGGATATCTCCTGTCCCAACGTGAGTGGTGTTGCATCCTGCAAGTGGGTACGACCGATCTTGATGACGCTGTCGAACGCCGCAGACTTCTGCGCAAGGCTTGTTTTGAGAATACGCAACGCGGGCAGCAAATGATTACGCGTGCCGATTGCTGCCGCAACATGCATCGCGGTTGGAAAAATATCGTTCGACGACTGGCCGAGATTGACCTCGTCGTTTGGATGCACGCGACGTTCCATGCCACGCACACCGCCGAGCAGTTCGGAGGCACGATTGGCCAGCACCTCGTTCATGTTCATATTGGTCTGGGTGCCAGAGCCGGTTTGCCACACCGAGAGCGGGAATTCGTCGTTATGTTTTCCAGCCAGCACTTCATCGGCCGCCGCAATGATCGCGTAAGCCTTCTCCTGCGGCAGCAATTTCAAATCGCGATTGACGACGGCTGCAGCGCGTTTGACCATGGCCAGCGCGAGGATCAACTCCATCGGCATGCGTTCGGTGGAGATATGAAAATGTTCGAGGGACCGCTGTGTCTGTGCGCCCCACAGGCGTTCAGTGGGGACGTCGATCACACCAAATGTATCTCGCTCCTGGCGCGTCATGCGCTACTCCGGTTGGCTTGTTGGCTTCCCTCTTTCCGAAGAGGGAAGCGCATGGTCGCGAGCCTTATTTCTTCTGCGCGAACGCGTGTTCCAAAATCTGCGGATCGAATCCCGACGTTTGCTGCCCGCCGATTGCATAGCGATACAAAGCCGCCGCATAAATCCCCGACAGTGCGGCGTGAATCAGCGCCAGTGCAATCACGGCAACGATGCTGATGATGACAGCGAGGATGATCAATGCAATGCTCTTTGTAAACGCGGCGCCAATCACCAGCGCGATGCCACACAAGATGACACCAAATGTCATCAACCCGAATGCCGCGCCCAGGCCCGCCTGACCGATGACGTTTTCGCCCCAGGTTTTCTTGAGTAGTGTGGCGCTTTCTTTTACGGCGTCTACCGGGCCGACATCGCGCGCCACCAGCACCGGCACGACGAGAAAAGTCGCCATCGTCCAGCCGACGCCGAGCAAACCGACGATGATCTTGCCGATGAATCCAACGCGTTCCTGTATCGCCCGCAAAATCATACCGACGGTGGCGGCGATGAGTGCGTAGCCAAAAATTGCGCCGATCTTGCTCATAGCGATGCTGAGGCCGTCACCCACTGTGGCGGTACCGCCGTCCATGCGTTTCATGGCCGCGCCGACGAGTGCTGCATTAAAGAAAAAGATGACGAAATACTGGCTGGTATAAAACAGAAAGGCAACGACATAGACGCCGGTGTCAACGGCACCATCTGACAAACCATCGAGCGCACCCAAGCCCAGCATCGGCAGGATGAAGCAGGCACCGACCAAAATGGTGGCAATGGAGGAAATCAGCGGAAATACCAGTAACTGCTTGTCCTGCATCAGCACCGAACCACTGGCCTTGACCAAGCCCCAACTGCGCGATAGACGTTCAAACATGATGGTTCCCTTTATTTACCTGCGGATGAAACGGCAACGACAACATTTTGCATGAATTTATCTATCCTCTGTTTGTAACCACAGCGTGGCTACTGAGTTTTAGTGCCACGCGTCGACAGCACGTTCGGCGGCGCGTCGAACGAATCGGATCGCGACACTGCCCAGAAAACTTTGAACACCGGCAATTCAGGTACGGCAGAAAGCAATTCGCGGGGTTTGGCCCAGATATGCAATGCCGCCAATGACCGTACTTCGGTTGAAGAAACGCGCTGAATGACGTGTTCCGGGCCAAGATCGCAGGGGTGTGAAAGGCCTGCGGCGGCGAGTAATTCTTTCAGGGCCTTCAAGGTATTTTGATGGAACTGAAATACCCGATCGGCTTTGTCCGGCACCACCAGAGCGCGCATGCGTTTCGGATCCTGTGTGGTCACGCCCGTAGGACAATGCCCGGTGTGGCAGGTCTGCGCTTGCAAGCAACCGAGCGAGAACATGAAGCCGCGCGCCGAATTGCACCAATCAGCACCCATCGCAATGGTGCGTGCAATATCGAACGCGGTGACGATTTTCCCCGATGCGCCGATACGGATACGTTCGCGTAAACCAACACCAACGAGCGTGTTGTGTACCAACATCAGCGCTTCGCGCATTGGTGCACCGACGTGATCGGTGAATTCCAGCGGCGCGGCACCGGTGCCACCTTCGCCACATCGACAACTATGAAATCGGGTGTGATGCCGGTCTCCTGCATCGCCTTGACGATGCCGAACCATTCCCACGGATGACCCACTGCGAATTTGATGCCGACTGGTTTACCGCCGGATAGCTCGCGCAGTTTCACCACGAACTGCAGCAACCCTAACGGTGTGGAGAAGGCCGAATGTTTGGCTGGCGATACACAGTCAACGCCGACCGGCACGCCGCGCGCCTCGGCGATTTCCGGTGTGACCTTGGCGCCCGGCAGCACACCGCCGTGACCGGGCTTGGCACCTTGCGAGAGTTTTATCTCGATCATCTTTACCTGGTCTGATGCCGCGTTTTCGCTGAATTTATTTTCATCGAATCCGCCTTGAGGATTGCGGCAGCCAAAATAACCGCTGCCGATTTCCCAGGTGAGATCGCCGCCGCGTTCGCGGTGATAGCGAGAAATCGATCCTTCGCCCGTGTCGTGACAAAAATTGCCGCGCTTCGCACCTTCATTCAGCGCCAGAATCGCGTTGGCCGAGAGTGCGCCGAAGCTCATGGCCGAAATATTGAAGACGCTGGCCGAATACGGTTTCGGGCAATCCGGACCGCCGATGGATATGCGGAAATCGTGGCTCTTGATGTCGCTTGGTGCGATGGAATGATTCATCCATTCGTATTGCGATTCATAGACGTTTAGCTGCGTGCCGAACGGGCGCTTGTCCGCGGACCCCTTGGCGCGCTGATACACGATCGAGCGCTGCGCCCGCGAGAACGGTAATTCTTCGCGATCCGCCTCGATGAAGTATTGGCGAATCTCCGGGCGGATGAATTCAAAGAAAAAACGGAAATGCGCGATGACCGGATAGTTGCGACGGATGGCCTGCCGGTCCTGCGTGTAATCAAGTAATCCCACCAGCGACAGCAACGCAAACAAGGTTGCCGGCCAGAACCAGACGGGTGTAAGCGGCGATAAGGCCAGACATAACACGGCGAGTAACACGCAACTCGCCCACGCCCAGTAGCGCTGTGGCACGAGTGAATCCAGGGCGTTCATCACGGCTCTGTTCTCCTCAGACGTTTTTTAACATTATTGTGGACAGATGATAGCAGTGTGGGGGACAGAAAGTGGTGCGATAGATGATGACCGGTGGATAGCACTGTGGAAATTTGCTCGACACATTTCAGTGTAAATCGTCATTGCATCTTAATCGGCGGAGTGGACCTTTCGGGGAAAGGTCTTTATTCCAATGCACGCAACACGCTGAGCGACGCGTCACAATCCGAAGTCCCGCCACGAACTTTAAGCGTACGAAGGGGCGCGAAGTTATTTGCGTGTCACAGCGTCAATAACGACCGATAGGTTCGATGCCGTCGCGCAGCATTTTTCTCAATGTGGTCTCAAGCAGCGGACGCACTTCTTCCGGCGTCATGCGGGCGAGCGATTGCAGCGAACGCGTCTTGCCCAGTTCCCTCGCGACAACATAGCCGAGATAGTAGCCAGCACGTGGCGCCAGGGCAGTGGGCTGCCCACCGAAAAAATAGCGCGCGTGATCGATGCGGTTTTCGCTATCCAGCACAGGCAGGCTTTCGATCAGCAGCGCGGCGGCTACCCGCTCGGCCGGAGCCATTGACGGCATGCAACAACCGCGTTGCTCATCCAAATCCATGTTGAGTTGCCGACCGACATACGTAGCGAGTCCTTCGCGCCACATATGCCAAAAGAAGCGTGGCTCCTTGGTTTGAACGATATTTTGGTGATGAACATGGAAGAGTTCATGTGCCATGAGAACCGTGGGCGGGTTATCGATGAAAGCCATAACATCTACGCCGAACAAGAGCGTTGACCTGCCATTGACCGTGCGCAGCGCGCCATCAAAGGCGCCGCCCGAATAGACGATAACGACCGGCGTGCTGCAGGCAAAATCCGGAAAGGCGTGGCGAAACCTGGCCAAATGGTCCGGCAGTGTTTGTGCGAGCGTTTGCGATATGTCGCGCATCGCTTTGTCGACCGATTTGGAGCGTGCGAATGATGCTGACAATATGCCGTCGGCGTCGACGCCAGCGTTGTTCACTGATTGAAATATGGCTGAATACACATCGCCATTCAGTGTGCGCACGATCTTATTGAACAAGGCAAGCTGCTCAGCAGGGGGCATGTCGCGAGCGGCGTCCCAGAATGTCCAGAATATTGGCATCAGGTTGGTGACTTCGCAGCCGCCGATGGATTGTGTTTGCTGTGATGTGCGGGGCGGTTTGGTAACTGGTTCGGGTTGGGTGCTACATGCGCTCGCCAGTAACAACGGGAGTATGAATGGCGCCGCTTCAATGAACCTCATCACGAATCACCTTGTAAGAATGTTTATCCATGTTGTTCGCTATTAGATGATGTGTAGCCCGTAAATGGATTTGAGGTTTATTGCTTTAGCGCAACTGACACCGCGACGAGCATACCGATGCAATTTTGCGACGCATCGCGCCGGTGCCCTCTTTGCTTGATGCCCGGTTGTACGCGTTCTCGCAGGTAGTGTTGCAATAGTGCAACAACGAAACACGAACACAGGGCCGTCAACCTACACACAGTGTCGTCACGGTTGCAGAGTTTGCCGCGATTGAGACAAGCACGTGCGACTTATTTCTCATCCGGCAGCACGTTGTCACACAACGCCATAAATGTTGCATAGCGGTTGCGATAGCAAATTCACCGGTGCAATGCGTCGCCGCGCGCCCATTGATGATGCGTGCTTGCAAAACCGTAGCCACTGCGTCGCCAGTTGGTAGCAGTGTGTCTGCGGATCACTTATCGACCGACCACAACATGGAGAGTTTCATGCGCAAAACAAACCAGGTAGGCCCTTTATTTATCAGAAGAACCAGCGTCATTGCAACGAGTTTCGCCATTGCGTTAATGACGTCATCCGCAGGATTTGCACAGCAGGCCGCCGCACAGGATGCTCCCGCGCAAAAAGTCGAAAAGATTGAGGTGACGGGCTCCAGCATCAAGCGCATTGAAGGCGAAGGATCACTGCCTGTCACTGTGTTTACGAAAGCGGATATTGAACGCAGCGGTGCGACTACCCCGATGGAATTGTTGCAGTTGGTGAGCTCCAACAACAGCTCTGGCATGACATCTCTTGGCAGTGTAATAGGCGCCGCAACGTTTTCGGCGCAGACCGCTTCGCTGCGTGGCCTGGGTGGCGGACGTACGCTGATCCTGGTAAACGGCAAACGCATCGATAGTTTCGCCAACGAAGTGCAGGGCGTACAAGGCGTCAATCTGTCAGTGATTCCGTTCTCGGCGGTGGAACGTGTTGAAGTGTTGAAGGATGGTGCGTCTGCAGTCTATGGCTCGGATGCAATCGGCGGCGTAATCAATTTCATCTTGCGCCAGGATTATCAGGGTGCTGAAATCAGCACGTACTACGGCGCGCCCACCCGGAAGGGTGGCGGTGCGCAGGATAAGGCCAGTGGGTCAGCCGGCTTTGGCGATCTGGCGAAGGACAAATACAACGTCCTGATGTCGTTGTCGTACAGCAACCAGAAAAATCTTGAGCAGCGCGACCGGACGTTCTCCAATACTTCCTACCGGCCGGACATCGGCCTCGTCGCGATTTCAAGCAACTCTTTTCCCGCGCGCATTACGACCGGGGGCATCGGTGTTCCTGGAACACCCAACAACTGTGCGCCTTCCACTTTTCTGGCAGACCGGGGCGGTTGCTTTTTCGACCCTTCTGGATTCAAGGGCGTAGAGATGATTCCGGACGACAAGTTGTGGAATTTCTTTGGCTCGGCGCGCTTTCAGATCACCCCGGAGTGGCAAGGCTACGTTACCGCGATTGCCGCACGGGACACGACCCGCTATCGCATCCAGCCGGTACCTTTGTCCAACCTGTTTACCTACGGACCGAACGGGGACATTCCATCGACCGTCACACTGCCCGCGTCGAGCCCGTTTTACCCGCATGCACTTGCCGCAGCCGCAGGGGTAGACGGGCGACCGCTGAATATTCGCTATCGCGCGGTGGAAAATGGTCTGCGGGATACGACCGATATTAATGAAAACAATCAGATCACGGCGGGGGTGAAAGGGGCACTCGCTGGGTGGGACCTGGATGGTACGTATACCTACAGCGAAGGAAATACCAGGGAAAAGCTCAATGGCGGCTTTCCGCGCGATTCTCTCGTGTTGCCTCTGCTAAGCAGCGGCACGGTCAATCTGTTCGGACCGAATACTGCACAAATCACGGCGCAAATTCAGGCTACCAACTTCATTGGCGAAGTGGTGCACAGCAAATCGAAAAACTATGGTTTTCAGGGCAAAGGTTCCCGCGATATCTGGAATTTGCCAGCCGGCGCGGTCGCGGTCGCGTTAGGCGGCGAAGTGCGCAAGGAAACGTTGGCGCAAAACTATTCGCCAGCATTAGCGACGGGCGATATCTCCGGTTACGGCGGCAATTTCCCGTCGATCAGCGGTTCGCGTGACATCCGCGCACTGTTCTCGGAGGTGAACGTACCGATCCTGAAAGGCCTTGAAGCGAACGTTGCTGTGCGCTACGACCACTACAATGATTTCGGCACAACGACAAATCCGAAAGTGAGCCTGCGCTGGGAACCATCCAAAATATTCCTGATTCGCGGCTCGTATGGCAAGGGTTTCCTGGCGCCATCGCTATATCAACTCTTTATTCCACAGGCATTTGGTGTGACGGCTGCTGGCACGACGGACCCAGTCCGGTGCCCGGTCACGCATGACACCGGATTCGACTGTGCCACACAGTTTCAGGTTAAGAATGGCGGCAATCCGAACCTGAAGCCCGAAAAGTCAGAACAGGCGACTGCCGGCTTCGTCTTCGAGCCGGTGGCGGGCTTCTCGGTCGGCGTCGACTACTTCAAGATCCGGCTCAACAATGCCATCATCAATGGCATTCCCTATCCCACCATCCTTGGCGATCTTGCACAGTATGGCGGCCTCGTGACGCGCGGCCCGGTTGATCCGGCATTTCCGTCTCTGCCGGGGCGCATTGCGTCCATTCTGCAGACCTATATTAACCTTGGCGCCCAACACCTTGAGGGCTATGACCTGGATGTGCACTGGAAAGGCGCGGCACATCGCTGGGGGCGGTTGCGTGTCGACGTGGCGGGGACTTATTTCCAGCGCGCTGACGGGCAGAACGCCGACGGCACCTATACCGGTTTCATTTCAAACCAGAATGGCGCCACCACCAGCGGTGTTACGCCTCGCTGGAAACACTACGCAAGTCTGACCTGGGATTCGGGCCCGTGGTCCGCCACCCTCGCCAATCTGTTCCAGTCCGCCTACACCGATGTAAATACCGATGGCAACGGAGACCTGCGGCGTGTAAGTTCGATGACGCTCTGGGATCTGCAAGGCAGCTATAAAGGCTTCAAGAATCTGGTGGTGACACTGGGTGTGAAAAACCTGCTCGACACCAATCCGCCCTTGACCAATCAGGCAACCACCTTCCAGGTCGGCTTCGATCCTTCGTATTACGACGCTCGTTCACGATTTGTCTACGGGACAGCGACGTACACCTTCAAATAAATCGCAGGACGCCGGTAGCGGGACCCGACGGTCCCGTTACTGCACGGTCGGCGCATCTGCGAATGCGCAAAAAATTTGGAGAATTGGGAAATGAAAATATATTTTTTGTGCAGCATCGTTTTGGCTTGTCTAGGTGCATGTGCTCAAACACAACTCAATGCGATTGCAGACACGCCGAAGCAAAAGGAATACAGAACAGGCAGCAACCTGCCGATAGGCGAAAGCGATAAATCAGGCGTAACGGTGACGGACAAAGATGCACTGCAAGACCAAATACGGCGGACTATTCCGCTCCCAAGGCCAGGCCAAGGTGGCTGAGCAGTCCGCCCACGTGAAATTTTTCTTAAGCACCAACTGTTAACAAACAAAATGTGAGAGGAATTGGAATGAGTACGAAAACAAAAATCCTGGTTCGAGCAGTGCTGGCTACTGGCATCTCGTCCTTTGGAATCGCGCACGCACAGCAGGCACCGGTCGCACAAAAGGTAGAAAAAATCGAAGTCACAGGCTCGAACATCAAACGCGTGGACACGGAGACGACGGCGCCCATCATTGTTATCACGGCCGAGGATATCAAGCGCAGCGGCGCAACTTCGGTGCAAGAATTGCTGAACAATTTGCCGATCGCGACTGGCGGTGCGCTCAACGACACTAATTCCGGCAACGGATTTTCGCCCGGCTCCGCCACTGTTGCGTTGCGCGGCCTGGGTTCTCAGTCGACTTTGACGTTACTGAACGGTCGCCGCATCAGCCCAGCCGCCTTTACCGATCCGAACACAGGCAATTCAGTTATCACCAACCTGAATTCGATCCCCGCGAGCGCGATTGAGCGGATCGAAGTTCTCAAAGACGGCGCTTCAGCTGTTTACGGCTCCGATGCCATTGCGGGTGTTGTGAACATTATTTTGCGCAAAGATTTTACAGGCGCGCTCATTGGTGCCACCATGACACAGAACGCGGACAGTGAATTCCGCACCAAGCAGGTGAACGTCACTTGGGGCGTCGGTGATCTGGCACGCGATAAATATAATTTCTTCGTGAATTACGAACGCTTCCTGCGCGATCCCACTCTCGTGCGTGACGTCGACAAAATCGATGATCGTTATGCCTTTACCGGTACCACACCGGCGCTGGGTCGTCGCACTGTGTTGAGCACTTTTTCGTTTCCGGGCAATCTGCTGCGCGAATCGGTTCCGGGCAGCGGCAACTTCAACACCGTCGCCCTGATTCGTCCCGGCTGCGTCAGCATTTCAGGTGGCCTGTGCCGTTACAACCAGTACAACGATCTGGAAATGACCGGCAAAACAGTTCGTGATACCGGCTATGCGCGCGGCACCTATGATTTCAACGCATCCCTTTCGGCCTTCGGCGAAATCAGCATTTCGAAGGCGAAAAATACTTTCACCGGTGCACCGCCGACCGGTACGCCGGCGATCACGACGTGGCTCACAAATGCTGGAACGCCCCTGCGCTTTGCGCTGGTTCTTCCAGTCGGTCATCC